>NZ_FUWM01000005.1 GCF_900167185.1 Selenihalanaerobacter shriftii | reverse complement strand
ATATCGGTTGCTTAACAAATATAATTTTATTCTAAATACCACAGTAAAATCAGATACAATTTTAATTGTTTTCCTTAGCTGAAGATTATAAAATATTTTTTAGATCAGTACAAGGATAAAGGCTTTGCCCGTGCTATCGCACGTCCTTGACAGATTTAAAAAATATATTTTGAGTATTTGTAGGGAAAACAAATGAATTATTATTTAAAGTATTGATATATAATTATTATAGATAAGCAGATCATTTATTTTTATGTAAAATTTTGGATAAATAAACAGAGGACAATTTTTTTAGAAAAACCGTGCATTTAACCTTGCAATTCTCATTAAATCAGAAATATCCAAATATTTTTGTAATTTTTCCTTTTCATATTTTAAGGCCTTATTCTTCAAATTTAATTTATGAATCTGACGATGAAGTTTATTCTTCATATCATTAAGCGTTCCAGATAATTCTCCAATCTCATCTCTTCTTTCTATTTTTAATGGCTCAACATTTAAGTTTTCATCAGTAATCTCCCTTGCAAAATTAGTTGCAGCAATTAATGGTTTTGTAAATTTATTAGAAAAGAATATAGATATGACGATTATTATGATAGTTAAAATAAATATAATCCAAAATATTATTTTGTATATATTATCAACTCGCTCAGTTAATTCCTTCTTTTCAATTACTGCTATAAATTTTAAATTTGTTTGAGATGAATTACGAAGATTCATAAAATAATTCTTACCATTCATAACTGCTTCAAAGCTAGCTTGATTAATACTTTCTATATTATTTAATTTATTAACTCCTAATGATTTAATACTCTTGAAATTTAATTCAGCATTCTGAGAATGTGCTAAAATACTCCCTTGATTATTAGTCACAATTACATATCCAGTCTCCCCAATCTTAATATCCTCTATCATTCTTGTTAGACTATCTAAACTAATATCAATTCCTTGGACACCTATAATTCTTCCATTATTATCTTTTACAGTTGTTACTACACTAACATTAGTCGTATCATTAGCAGACCAATAATATGGATCAGTAATTGCTACTTTATCCTTATCCTTCATTGCTCCCTTATAAAAAGGTCTTTTCCTAGGATCATAATTCTTGGTAGAAAGAGAAATAGCAGGCCACTGTACATAGCCTCCAGACTTAGTTCCTAAATACACACTTGAAACTTTAGAATGATTTTTAGCAAAATGAGAAAACACTTCATAAATATCTGCTTCAACCCCGCCTTTCTTTAATGGAGTCAACTGCAACTCTTGTGGTTTAGTCTTGTTCATATAAGTAGTAAGACTCTCATCTGCTTCTTTAACAATAGGGTTTGTTGCTAACATTCTAGTATCTTCTTTAACAGCTTTAAAATATAGACTAATATTTCGATCTACATGTCTAATTTCTCTACTAGTAGCTTTAATAAAATTATTTTTTAGTTCTTCTTTAAACTTATCCATAACTAAATATCCTAAAATAATTACTGGTATTAATGAAACTAATAAAAATATGATAATTAATTTAATTTTAATGCTATTTGTAAAGGCCCCACCTTTTTCATGCATAAAGATACCTATCCTTCCATTATATTTATTTTATTAAATCATAAACTATTATTTAATACCCTAAAAATATCTACTATATATAAAATTTAGATACCATTAGATTAATCCCTTTATTTTTTACCTTTAAATCTATTTTTTCAACAGTATAATACTATTTTTCTTAATTATACATATAAATGGCCAATATATCTTCAAAAAGATATATTGGCCACTAATAAATTTAAATCCTAAATTTTTCAATTAATCCTTGTAACTTTTGTGCCATATTAGCTAATTCTTGAGATGACTTTGTTACTTCCTCTGACATATTATTAATATCCTGCGAAGCATTCATCACCTCATCACTGTTTTCAGCTAAGCCTTGAGTAGATGCCGCTGTTTGTTGAATATGGGCTGATGTTTCTTCAATTGATTCTTTAATTTTAGCAAAAACTTTACCGGTCTCTTTTACTAATTCATTTCTATCTTTAACCTTATCTTCTACTTGTTTTACTGCTTGTAATCCATCTTCCGATTTATCTTGAGTATCCTTAATTAACGTATCAATCTCCTGGGTTGCTTTAGCAGTTTCTTCAGCTAATTCTCTAATTTCCTCAGCTACCACTGCAAATCCTTGACCATGCTCGCCTGCTCTAGCTGCTTCTATTGCTGCATTTAAGGCTAACAGATTAGTCTGTTCTGCTATATTTGTAATTAGTTCTATAATTTTACCTATCTCTTGTGAGTTTGAATCTAACTCATCAATAGAATTTACAGCATTATTTACTGCTTCGTTAACTTCTGTAATACTAGTTAACTCTTCAACTTTGCTACTTCCTATTTCTGCTTGTGAATTTGCTTCTTGTGCTAAGCCAGTTACTTCTTGACTAGTTGCTGAAATCTGCTGTATACTTGCTGTCATTCCTTCAATATTTTGATTACTACTTTCAATTACAGCATTACCTTCTTCTGCTGAAGCAGATAGTTCTTCACTATATGCTGATAGATCTTCAATTGTATTAATTAAATTAGCAATCATATCTTTTAGACTACTCTGCATGTCATTAAGTGCTTGACTTAAGCTACCAATCTCTCCATCTAATTCATTATCAAGTGACTTAATATCCAAATTACCTTTAGCAATCTTTTGTGCAAAATCTGTAGCAGCAATTATTGGTTCTGTAAATCTATTAGAAAAGATTACTGCTATTATTATGATTATAATCGCTGCTATCAAGACTATCCCTAGAACTAATTTATATATATTACTTAATTTACTGGTTAGCTCTGACTTCTTCATAACTGATATAAACTTCCAACCAGTCTCAGGCGATGTATATACATTCATTAAGTAATCCTGTTGATTCATTCTTGTTTCAAAATTACTATTCTTTAATTTTGATATATTATTTAATTTATCTACACCTAACTTCTTTATGCTCTTAAAATTTAACTCTGGACGCTTCGGATGAGCTAAAATAGTCCCATCACCAGTAGTTACAATCATATAACCGGTCTTACCTATTTCTATCTCTTTTACCATATTAGTTAAGCCCTTTAAACTAACATCTAATCCTTGAACACCTATTATTTCTCCTGCTTTGTCTTTAATAGTTGTCACCGTACTTACAATTACTGCATCATCAGCTGCAAAATAATATGGTTCTGTTCTAACTACTTCACCTTTATTCTCCATGGCAGTCTTATAAAAAGGCCTCTCCCTTGGATCATAATTCTTCATAAGAGAATTAGCAGGCCACTGAATATATCCTCCATTTTTAGTGGCCATATATACATATGCTGATTTAGGATGAGTTTTAGCAAAATGAAGAAACTTTTTATAAATCTTAGCTTCAACACCTCCATTCTGTAATGGAGTCATATTTAATTCTTCTTCAGTCGTTTTATTCATATAAGTAGTTATTGTCTCATCTGCCTGTTTGATAAAATTATTACTTGCTAGCATTTGACAATTCTCTTTAACAGTTTCAAAATATAGATTAATAGCATTATCTACTTGTCTAATTTCTTTAGTGGTAGATTGGACAAAATTCTCTTTTAATACAGATTCTATTTTGTTAATTCCTAAATAACTTAATATAATTACAGGCACTAAAGAAATTAATAGTAATAAAGTAATCAACTTATTCCTAAGACTATTATTAAAAAATGACATTATTCTTTTCATATATTATCCCCCTATAGAAAATTATAAGTCTCCCCTTGCAAAATAAAGCTAATATCTTAATATTAAGATATTAGCTTTATGCTTTTAAACTTCAAAATCTTCAACTATTTTCTGTAATTCCTGAATAGAAGAAGCTTTTTGTTGAATATGAGATGCTGTAACCTTTATATCCCTCCCCCTTAACTTAAGCAACCCTATTATTCTAAACGCGATGATTATATAATCTTGATTAGTGTAATGGCTTAAAAGAAAGCCCTAAAAAATAGGACTTAATAAATTATAAAAAATTAATATAAATTTATAAAGCAATATTAAAAATATCTTTATTGTCTAAAGCTTTAATAAACACCTTGACTAACTCAGGGTCAAATTGACTCCCAGCACAAGCCTTTAATTCACAAACTGCTTCATTTTTGGAAAATGGATTTCTATAAGGTCTTTTAGACGTCATCGCTTCAAACGCATCAGCAACAGCAATGATTCTTGCTATTATAGATAATTCACTTCCTTGGAGCTTATCAGGATAACCATTTCCGTTAAAATACTCATGATGATGGCGAACTCCCAATATTATTTCATCACTTAAATCGACTTGTTTTAATAAATTAGCTCCAATTATTGGATGCTTTTGTACTTCCTTATACTCCTGGTCAGTCAATGAAGTAGGTTTATTTAAAATATTATCAGAAATACCTACTTTCCCTATATCATGTAATAACGCAGCGTATCTTAAATTATACATAGACTTTTCATCTAAACCAAGCTCTATACCGATTGCTTTTGAATACATTGCCACATCTTTACTATGTTTTGAAGTATATAAATGTTTTAATTCAATTATCTTTGAAAAAGTATCGACTAAATTAGAGTTTGAGTCAACTACTAATTTACGTCTATTTAATATTAACTGGTTTTCAATAGCTTTAGTCGTAGATATTATTAACCCTAAACTATATGAATTAGAATTGGATAATGGAGTTATCAAGCTTAAAACTCCTTCAATCTGATTATCATCATTGTGTATTGGAGAGCCATAACAATTCCAATTATGAAATGATCTATTATAATGTTCTGGTCCTTCAATCTTGATTGGTTTTTGTAATCTAATACTACAATCAACACAGTTATTTCCCATTTCTACTTCCGAAACTTGTACCCCTTCAGTAATATCTAATTCATTTAAATGTTCCTGCATTTCTTGATTACCTGCTATTTCTATAAGATAACCTTCACTATCAGCTAATATTAATAATGATTTTGAATAATCTATTTGAGAAAATAACTGCTTCATTAAAGGCTTAGCAGCTTTAATTAATTCTCTATTATTATCCTTTAACCCATTTAGATCTTTAGTAAGTAACTGCTGTACATTTAACCCATCAATAGGAGCACCTAACTCCTCACACCGTTGCCATGCCTTTAAAACCGTCTCCCTAACCGTGATACTTACCTTCTGTCCTGATGTGAATTCTTTCCAAGCTAAAAATGTCCTCTTCAGATCATTACCATTCATAATACATTTCCCCTTAAACCTTTTTAAATTAAAAAACCCTATTCCTCATAGAAGAATAGGGCTATCCCTGATAACCTTTATTACCTTCGGTAGCTTAACGATCATAGCATGATATTATTAATAGTCAAATACCATACCTTAGATTTAGAGCTTTGCGACCTCACCTTTCAATAAGTGTGCCTTTTTCGAGGAAAAATGCTAATAATATTCTTTGTTTTTATAATAAACACAAAATTTAACTATTTACAACATATTATATCTTCTTCCATATTTAATGTCAAGGGGACATTTGTCCATAATATACTATAATATACCAGTATTCCAAATAGTTATTGTAAAAATCATACAATGAAATTAATCATTAAAATATATTTATTATTAATTAATTACCATACTGCTCATCTAAATATTCAACTATTCTACTAGAGTCATATACTACAGTCCCATCATTATCTTCTAAAACTGGTACTAGAATTTGACCAGTTAACTCTTTTACCTTTGTTCTCTTATCTCTATCTCTAGGAGTTTCTATAGTTTCATAATCTAACCCTAGCTCATCTAGTTTATTTCTCACCTTTATACAGAATGGACATGTTTCAAATTGATATAATTTCATCATCATTCCTCTCCTCCTTATGTAGTATAATTTAAATATCTTTTTTATTTTATTCCCTCTTTTATATAATACTATAAATTTTTTTAATCTCCTATTAAAAAACCAAAATATTAATATCTTATGATAAGAACACAAAAAGGTCATATTGAACAAATCATCTTATATATTAATCAGTTATTTTAAATATAATGCAGAAATTATACTATAATATTAACTATTATTTTCCATTGTATAATCATGTTTAATTTATAATCATGATTGACATTTAAATGTAACTATGCTATTATAAGTATAAAATATAAAACCCAAGTATTAGCTAGCTTTATAAACTACCTAATACTCGGGGAGCTATTAAATATATTTAGTTAACAACTTCTTCATTTCTAAGAGCTTTAATTAAAGAAACCATACCAAATATCATTACAAATACAAATGGAAAGGCAGCTGCTATCGAAGCTGTCTGTAACATAGATAAGCCACCAGCTAACATAAGTGCTAAAGCTAATGAGGATTGAATTGCCCCCCAAATTAATTTTCTTTTGGTAGTTGGGTTTAAATCTCCATTAGATGACATCATACCTAACACAAATGTAGCGGAATCAGCAGATGTAATGAAGAAAGTACAGAGTAAACAGATTGCTATAAATGATATTAAACTACCTAAAGGATAATTTTGCATAACAACGAAAAAAGCTGTTGGAGTTGATTCTATAGCTTTACTGGCAATTCCTGTCCCTAAATTAATACCTAGAGAACCGAATGTAGCAAACCAAATAAATGATGCTAGTGTAGGAGCTAATAGAACTCCTCCGACGAATTCTCTTATGGTCCTACCTCTTGAGATACGTGCTATAAAGGTGCCTACAAATGGAGCCCAAGCAATCCACCAAGCCCAATAAAAGATAGTCCAGCTGCCATACCAGCTACTATCACTAAATGCTCCAATTTGTAAACTATCTTTAATAAATGAATTTAAATAAGCACCTACCCCTTCAGTAAATGCATTGATAATCAATACGGTAGGACCAATAATAATTGCTGCCACTACTAAAAGAACAGCTAAGGTTATGTTCGTATTTGATAAAATCTTAATACCTTTATCTAATCCACTAACTGCTGAAATCATAAATAAAAGAGTTACTACAGCTACAATGATTATCTGTACTAAACCAGTCTCTGGTATACCAAACAAATGATTAAGTCCACTATTGATTTGTAAAGTACCTAAACCTAAAGAAGTTGCTACTCCTGCTACAGTTGCAAAGATAGCTAGAATATCAATAAACTTACCAATACTCCCTGAGGCTCTCTCCTCTCCAATTAACGGAATAAATATACTACTAGTCAACCCTGGCTTACCTTTTCTAAACTGCATATAAGCTAAAGCTAACGCAAAAACACTATAATTAGCCCAAGGGTGTAATCCCCAATGAAAAAAGGATTTTTTTATTGCAAAATTTGCAGCAGCTGTTGTTCCTCCTTGAGCACCTAAAGGCGCCATATAATGATTTAAAGGTTCTGCAACTCCCCAAAAAACAAGTCCAATTCCCATACCTGCACTAAATAACATAGCAAACCAAGAAATTATGCTATATTCAGGCTCTGCATCATCTGGCCCTAATTTAATACTGCCATATTTACTAAAAGCAATCCAGATCGAAAAAACCACAAATGAAAACATAGAAGTTAAATAAAACCAACCAAATTTACTTACTAAGAAGTTAAAGATTGAATTTGCCGTATTTTCAAAATTTTCTGGCATTAATAAACCCCAAAAGACTATAGCAAATACAATACCCAATGAAATATAAAATACTTGATTCGATTCTTTCTTATTATCTCCTAATCGATCAATATCTTCTTTTTGTACTGTCATGTAGATATTCCCCTCCTTGGTTTTACTGACTTCTCTACTTCTCTAACTGATAACAGTAACTAAATTTAAATTAATTAACACCCCCAGTTTAAACTTTAAAGTACTCCTAGTAATATATTATTATAAATGTGATTATTTGTCAACCATGTTTATTTATTAATTATGATTATTTAATAAACTTGATTATAGAGTATGTACATAATAAAAAACCTAAGACTCCAATAAGGAACCTTAGGCAATAAGTACATAATATAGGTATAGTTATTATAATTTATTGATCTTGATCATTTTTTCTCTTAGGACAGTGAGCTTTCTTTTCAAATCTTCTATTAATTCGAGAGGTATTCGGTTCAACTCCTTTTTCTCTAGCCATTTTTCGCAGAACTTGCATTATCTTTTTCATATTTATTCCTGAAGGACATTTTACTTCACATTTATCACAAGTTCCACACATCCAAATAGCTCTACTATTTAATACTTTATCTTCTAAACCATCAATTATTTGTTCAATTATCTGTCTAGGCGTATAGTCAAACCTATCACTCTCTTGACACATCCCCCCACACTTATAACATTGTAAACAATTACGTAATGTACTATTACTTCCTTCTTCTACTCGTTTTAATAAATTATTATTCATAGTATCGGTATCAAGTTTATATAACATTCTTTCTCCCCCCTCCCTTCTTTAAAATCAGGATCTGCTTCTTCTTTAATACTAGTTAACTTCATTTTTGGGTAGCTATCTTTACTCCTTCTAAAGGTCTTTCAACATTTTCTGCAATTCTATCTTTAAGTTTATATAATAAAGCACCTATATGAAAGATATCACTTTCACCTTTATACTCACGCCCCATCATATTTAGCATCATGTTAACACTTTCTCGCACTTCTTCATTCCCGTTCATGAAATGACCAAACTCATTTAAAAATGTCCAACAACCATTGCAGACTGCACAAATATCTAAGCCTTCTTCTTCAGCTAAAGAAATATTTCTAGCTACAGCCGGCATAGAAGCTGTCGGTGATGCCACATTAGCAAAGGTTACAAACCCTCCTCAACATGTTTGATCTTCAGATTCAACAAGTTCTACCCCTAACTTACTTAAGACATCCCGTGTACAAGATTCAATACAATACGTTATTTATTAATTCTCTTAAAGCCATTATTAAGACATTTCCCTCTACATCCTGTAGCAATAACTCTACCGGTTTGTGGATCTTCTAAAAAAGAATCTGAATACTTGCACTTATCACAATATTCCAGATTTAAGATATAATTAACTCCACCACATTCCGGACATAGATACTCTTTAACATTTGGAGGGGTTTTAGATTCACCTTCAACAATTACGTCAATAAATTTAGGTCGTAATTTTTCAATTAATACACCACAACTTTTACATTGAAACAATTCGCCCATCTCCTTTCCTGTTCCCTGCGGGAGGGGGTTGAGTAGTTAGAAAATATTCCATCTATATAATTTTGTTTTCCAAATTTATTATAACTTATATTTTTTATGCTGTCTGTGATATAAATCAAGCTTTTAATCTATTTTAAGTTGATAGTTATAAAA
Organism: Selenihalanaerobacter shriftii; assembly: GCF_900167185.1. Lineage (NCBI taxonomy): Bacteria > Bacillati > Bacillota > Clostridia > Halanaerobiales > Halobacteroidaceae > Selenihalanaerobacter > Selenihalanaerobacter shriftii. The sequence goes on along the minus strand of NZ_FUWM01000005.1, from coordinate 199,283 downwards.
ATTGTAAGTTAAGCTATTCCGTGAATCTGGCATTACACTTTCCATACGTACCTTTTCTAATACTTTTAGTCCTTTTACATCTTGATAATTAATACTTGCATTTAATTGCATTGATTCATTATTCAAATGCGTTTGATAGCCTTTAAGCAGTAATCCTTGTTCTGTTATTATAAATTCAGGAATGATTTTTAATTTTGTATCATCAGTGGTTATTAAAACTTCTGTTATACGTAGCTCTTTATTTAACAAAGCCGTAGCTTCTGCTTTTAATTCATGAATAGTAATCTCATATCCATCTTTAGTCTTCTTAATATCATACTTTTGACTATTCTCTTCAAATACTGGTTCAACAACAAATCCTCTCCAAATACTAATAAAACTAATAATAGATTGTTTAGTACCAAGAATCATCTTCTTAAACCCTATATCAAAATTTAGATTACCAGTACTTTTATATGTAGAATTATCTATTCCAAATTTACCATTATCATAATTTAAATAGAATTCTAAATCATTAACTGCTTTCTTTGTTGAATCATCAAATCGCCCTTGTAAGGTAATTACCTTTTTTAAATCAGCAATAACATTATTCGTAAACGTACAATTATATTTTTGTAACCCTAATCTTCGCAAGCTATAATAATTATAATTAATTTTTTGAAGAATTTGTTGATTTTCATTGGCATAAACCAACGAAGAATAGCCCCCAACAAATATAAATGTTAATAAACCTAAAAAGACTAAATAAATCATTATTTTTTTAAAATTCACGTTATTTCCCCCTTATATTTTTATTCCATTGCCAAAACATAATTTGTCTTTTATCTCTTCCATTAGTTAGAATATGTCTCTTAATCAACTTTTATCGTAATAATGACGATAAATATTTTTTATAATTCAATCATAATAATTACTTATTCCAATAAGTAATTATTGCTCATAAATATTGGTTTGATTTTTTGAATAGATTTAAGATATAATACTTTTAATAAAATTATTATTTAAATAAAAAAAGAAGGAGGATAAACATGAATAAAAAATTAAAATTAGCAGTATGTCAAAATAAGGTGATAGCTGATAAAGATAAAAACCTTCTAAAAATGAAAAAAATGATAGCCAAAGCAGTTAAGCAAGGCGTTGAACTTATTATATTACCAGAAATGTTCAACTGTCCTTATGATAATCACTATTTTCCGATCTATTCTGAAGAAATACCTGGTGGTAAGACTTATGAATTCCTTTCTAAGCAAGCAAAAGAACATAATATTTATCTAATCGGCGGCTCTATTCCTGAAACTGTCGTAGAAGATAAAGACGAAAAGCTATATAATACTAGTTTGATATTCGGGCCGGATGGTAAATTACTAGATAAGCATCGTAAAATACATCTCTTTGATGTAGATTTAAGTGATGGAGTAACATTTTTAGAATCAAATACATTAAGCTATGGAGAAAAAGTCACAGTTGTTGAAACTGAGCTTATTAATATAGGAGTAGCAATCTGCTATGATTTAAGATTCCCTGAATTGATGAGGTTAATGGTGGATAAAGGAGCAGAAATGATTATAATCCCTGGTGCATTTAATACTGTAACTGGACCTGCTCATTGGGAGACTTTACTTAAAGCTCGAGCAGTCGATAATCAAGTCTTTGTTGTTGGGGCTTCCCCTGCTCGTAACCTTGAAGCTGATTATCATGCATATGGTCATTCTATGATAATTGATCCTTGGGCAGAAAAATTGCATGAAGCAGGTAGTAAAGAGGACGTTATCATTCAAGAAATTGACTTAACTAAGCTTGAAAAGATTAGAGAGGAATTACCACTACTTAAACATCGCCGTAGTGATCTATATAAATTAGAAGAAATTTAGAAATACTTAAAAAATCTATTTAACTGATAAAAGCTCCTAATCCATTTCAGAATTAGGAGCTTAATAACTCATTTATTAAATTACTATCTATTCTATAACTTTACACCAAAGGTTCATATCTTCAAAATCACCAGCAATATGACAATTCTGAATCAATCTACCAGTATATTCATAACCGGCAACTTTAAACACTTTATTCATCCCATAAGAAATAGCTCGCGCAATACTATAAAGAGTATGATAATTTCTTGCTTTTAATTCCTCTTCTAATTCTTCTAATATATAACTTGCATATCCATTACCTCTTTTACTAGGCAAAGTAGCAAAGTCAGTCATTTCAGCATTCTTATATTCTGAGTTCGTTTCCGCTGAAGCAGCAGCTACTAATTGATCATCTTCATAAATCAAGCCATAAATCATGCCTTCCTCTATAGTTTCTCCAATATATTCAGCATCAAAAATAGGAGTAGGATAAGATGTAAATACTTCTTCATATAATTCAGATATATCTTCTGCGTCACTAGAATCAGCTAATTTAAATTTACAATTATTCTCAGGTTTTACTTGAGGTAAAAGAGTCTCTAATTTTTCAATGTCTTTTATAATTTCATCTTCTTCCTCACTTATAATTTGACCCCTCTTTTTATCAGGATAAAATGCCATGAGCATAGCATCTTCATCAATATAAAAATCTTTAATAACCGCTTCTACTTCAAAACCTACATCCATAAATTTCTTGTGATCTTTAGCTCGAATCTTAGCCCAAATTTTACCGTAATCCTTTCTGCTAGCTTCTCCTTTTAATCTCTTACCTAAATTGATTAAATTGCCGCCTGAATACTCCTTAACCACAATTCGTTCATTAAGCGACGAATACTTAACTTTAGCTTCATAACCCTTACCTCTTATAACTTGGTCAATACCATACTTACTTATCGGCTTTAGTGAAGAAATACTCATTTAGCATTCCCCCTTATTATTCCTTGAAATTTAAAGACTAAATTCCTTTGTATCTTCAGAAAGTAATTTTTGGACTCCACTTGGTTCGACTGCTTCACCATTAGCTGCTTTTTCCTTATTTTCTGTGCATACATTACATTCTTCTGGACAGTTATCTTCTTTAATTTCAGGTTCAGTATAAACAACAATATCCCCTTCATAATTCCTTAAAACTGTCTTTCGTCTTGAATTAGAGACTAAATAATTAGGAGTAATTGGAATCTTTCCACCACCACCGGGAGCATCTACTACATAACGTGGTACAGCAAATCCAGAAGTATGACCTATTAAAGATTCTATAATCTCAATTCCCGTAGATACTGATGTTCTAAAGTGTTCAATTCCTCGGGATAAATCACATTGATATAGATAATATGGTCTAATTCGATTTTTAACTAACTCATGCATTAATTCTTTCATCACTAAAGGACAGTCATTAACATTTCTTAATAATACTGTCTGATTACCTAATGGGAAGCCATTATCAGCTAATTTATTTAATGCCTCTTTAGCTCTAGGCGTTACTTCTTTTTTATGATTAAAATGAGTATTAATCCATAGTGGTGAGTACTTCTTTAATCGATTAACTAACTCATCATTGATCCGTTGTGGTAAGACTACTGGTACTCTGCTACCTAATCTCACAATTTCTACATGGGGAATATCTTTTAATTCAGATATAACTTCTTCTAAAATATCTAAATCTAACAAGAGAGGGTCTCCACCTGATAATAAAACATCTCTTATCTGTGGATTATCCTTAATATATTCAATACCCTTCTTGATCTGTTCTAAATCAACTCTACTTTCACCATCTCCTACTTTTCTTTTACGGGTACAGTGACGACAAAACATAGAACATTTATTAGTCACCATTAATAAGACTCTATCTGGATATCGATGGGTAAGACCTGATACAGGTGAATCTTCTTCTTCGTGTAGCGGATCATCCATTTCATATTTAGACTGTTCTAATTCCGCTTTCTGTGGTACAGCTTGTAAACGAATTGGACATAATTCTTGGTCGAAGTCAATTAGTGAGGCATAATACGGAGTAATTGACATTGGAAAGATCTCTCTTGCCTCTTCAATCTGCTTAACTTGTTGGTCGGAGATATTAAATTTCTCCTTTAACTCTCCTGCAGTAGTAATACTATTTGCTAACTGCCATCGCCAATCATCCCATTCTTCCTGTGAACAATCCCATAGATCCGATACGTCTACGTCTTCCACTTTAATTAACCACTCCTTATTTAATTTATTAGTATTGAGCAATAACAGGCTTTCATAAATTAAAGCCCTTTATATTATTAAATAAAAAAATCAAGACTCCTGCAACTTTTCCAAATTAATCCTGGTAAATTTAAAATTGAGCTAATTACGATTAATTTTGTCTATTTTAATATATATTATATTATGTTTTAATACCATTTTGATACATAATCTAGGGGACTTTTCTATTGAGTAGTATGAATAATTGCTAAATATCTGGGAATTATAAAGTTGTATTCCCGGGGATAAGGAGGTGAGATGGTAATGTCTAAAATTGGATGTAATGTTAGCAACTGTTCATATTGGGGGCAGGGCAATGTCTGTCAAGCAGATAAAATCAGTGTTAGTAATGATTCACACTCCGGCAAGGCAGATATGGAAGCTGGTTCTTTAGGTGGTAAAGTAACTTCTAACCATTCTCGTGAAACACAATGTGTTACTTTTAAACCAGCTAATGGATAATAAATAAATTATAAAAAAGGTGGAGGGAATCCCTCCACCTTTTTTATATTAATCAACTTCAACTTTTATAATTTCTGTTTTCTCTATTGCTTCTTCAATTAACTCCTCTATATCACCTAAATCCTCTTCAGCATACTCTACAAATCTCAATTTAGGCTTAGTCTCTGGACTATCAGGTACAAAGAGTGTACAACAATCATCATATGGTCGAATTGAAATCTCATATGTTCCAATATCTTTAGCCCTTCTCTTTATTTCATTCTTATCTAAACCAATCAGTGGTCTAAATACTGGCATGTTAGTAACTGCATTAGTTACATTCATACTATCTAAAGTTTGACTGGCAACTTGACCGATACTCTCTCCTGTAATTAAAGCCTTACCTTCTTCTTGATTAGTAATCTTTTCAGCTATTTTCATCATCATTCTCCGCATAATAATAGTTAATAGCTTCTTCGGACACTTTTCATTAATATCAGTTTGAATATCAGTAAAATGGACTACTCTTAAATTAAGACTACCTCCAGCGTAGGAAGCTAATTCTCTACATAAATCAATTACTTTCTCCTTAGCTCGGTCACTAGTAAACGGTGGACTATGGAAGTAAATCGGTACTAGTTCAACCCCTCTTTTCATAGCCATCCAACCGGCAACCGGGCTATCAATACCACCGGATAGAAGTAATCCCGCTTTTTCACTAGTCCCTACTGGCAGACCTCCTACACCAAGTAGATCATCGGTATAAACATATGCTCGTTTATATCTAACCTCTACATTTAATCTAATCTCAGGATTATGAACATCAACAGTTAAATTTTCTGTATTTCTTAATACATGAGCCCCTAATTCCCGATTAATATCCATAGAATCTAACTCAAAACCTTTATTGATTCTTCGAGTCTCTACTTTAAAAGTCTGCGGTGAACCATCAAGACGCCTTTCTACTAATTCTAACCCCGCTCTTTTAATCTGTTCAAAATCTAATTGAATCGCTTTAGCTGGACTTACTCCTACTATACCAAATACCTTCTGTAGCTTATCAGTTACTAAATCCACATCTGCTTCTGTTTCTACAAAGATCCGGCCATTAGTCTTATAAACATTAATCTCTCCTACTCCTATTAAGCTTTCTTCAATATTTTGTACTAATTTATCTTCAAAAAGATGACGGTTATCGCCTTTAGTTCCAATCTCCCCATATCTAATTAAAATTAAATCTTTCATCTCTCTTCCTCCCAACACCTAATCACTATCCAATAATCTTCCTTAATTTTGGTATAACTTCTATTATTTTTTCAATAGTATAATCAATCTCTGCTTCTGTATTAAATGTAGATAAACTAAATCTAATTGCCCCTTCCATATCCTCCTTAGCTACTCCCATAGCTGTTAAAACATGACTAGGACTAGAACCTTTTGATGAACAGGCTGAACCAGTAGAAACATAAATATTTTTTTCTTCTAGAGCATGTACTATTACTTCGCCTTTTAATCCTTTAAATGAAACATTTAAAATATGCGGCGCCCCATCTTCTAACTTAGGTCCATTAATTTCTACATCATCTAAGTTAGAAGTAATACCATCAGCCAACTTCTTTTTTAATTCTTGCATTTTAGCCACTTTTTCTTCAATCTCATTTGTAGTTAACCTGATAGCTTCACCAAAGCCAACAATACCCGGTACATTCTCAGTACCAGCCCGATGACCATTCTCTTGACCACCACCAGTAATCAGTGACTTTAACCTAGTATCTTTAGCTACATACAAAGCGCCACTTCCTTTTGGACCATGAATCTTATGTCCACTCATAGACATTAAATCAATATCTAATCTACTTAAGTCTACCTCTATCTTATCTAAAGCTTGAACTGAATCCACATGGAAATAAAGATTACTCTCTTTATACTCTTTTACTATCTGCTCTACTTCCTCTATTGGTTGAATAGCTCCTACTTCACTATTCACATACATAATACTAACTAAAATCGTATCCTCTGTAATAGCTTCTTTTAACTCTTCTAAATCCAACACTCCGGTCTCATCTACATCCAGATATGTCACTTCCCAGCCTTCTTTTTCTAAATCCTGAAAAGGATGCAAAACAGAAGAATGTTCTACTTTAGTAGTAATTAAATGATTACCATATCTTTTTAAAGTGTCAATACTACCTTTAATGGCTAAGTTATTAGACTCTGTTCCTCCAGTAGTAAAGACAACCTCTTGCTCATCGGCCCTAATGACCTTGGCAACCTTTCTTCTTGCTTCCTTAAGTAGTTTTTCAGCTTCAATCCCTTTTTGATGTAGAGAAGATGGATTACCATAATTATTAGTCAAAGGTTCCATCATAGCTTTCACTACTTCTTCTTTAGGTTTAGTAGTAGCACTATTATCTAAATATATTTCTTCCATAATAATCATCCTCTTTTCTGATAATTAATGACTTTATACTTATTATGAAAATCATCAGTCTGAAATATGCTTACTCTGTTGACAATCTAGTATAATATTGTACCATAGGCGACTAATTTAAGCAAGATAAAGATAATTTAGAATTAGAGTTATAATTTGTTATTTACCGAATGAATCTTTTGCTGCATACTAGCTTCTTTATCACGACGATCATCAATTTTTATTGAAGTTGAAACCCTCATAGCACCTTTTTGAAAAGGGACTTCATGTAACTTCTTAACCACTTCAAAGATAGTATCTAAATCTCCTTCAATAATAGTTCCCATCGGTGTTAATTGATATTCAATCTCTGTCTCTTTAGCCAATACTTTTTGACAATTAGCCACATATTCACTAAGACTACTACTTTCAGTTCCTATAGGAACCACAGTTACCTCTACAAGTGCCATAATTAATCATCTCCTTTATTTAAATAAAATTAAATCCTCTAATCTCTCTACATCATAACCATAATCCAAAATTTCATTAAGATGGTCTAAATCCTTAATCCCTTTCTTCATAAATATTCGCATAGCTCGTTTCTTACCGATTCCAGGCAAAGATTCTAATTCTGCCAGTCCAGCTTCATTAATATTAAATGGCCAAGGCAGACCAGTTATAGATCTATATCCATGATCAATAATCTTTACATCTATAATTTCGCCTACTTCATGTTGACCAGGAATACCTACTAAAATAGGATAGGTACCTAATTGTCTGCCAAAAGAGATCTTTCCTTTACTTTCTTCAATAATTACTTCCTTTAACAGCGTTCCTACTGGAAATACTTGTTGTAACATTGGCTTGTTTATTTCATCATTAACTTTCTTTTTATACTTTTTAAAATCATGTTTACTATATCCATGAGCTGCTTCATAATCTTTTAAAGGATTTACTTGACGGATATTGATTCTTCTCACCAATAAATCAGATTCCAAAACTTCCTTTAAAAATTTAAAATTTAATTCCATAGTTTCCTTGCTTTCACCTTGCAAACCATGTAAAAGATTAACTCCCGGCAGTAATTTAGGTACTCCATCTTCTCGATAACCACTATGCTCATTCATCATCTTAATCGCTTGTAAAGTTTTTTCTACAGTAGTACCGATATTATTGGCTTCTAATACTTTAGGGTCGGTTGACTCTAATCCAAAAGCTGCCACATCCCCTGGAGTATTATATTGAGCAATCGTTTCTAAAATCTGAGCTGCTTCTTTAGAAAAATCAGCAATCGTAGCTGGATTAACATTATCCATATGTAAAACTTTTAAATCAGGGGCCACCTCTCTAATTCCAGAATAAAGTTTCTCTATAGCTGCTGGATTCGGTATTAATTCCCCTTCTTCTTCCTTAGACTGATAAAGTAATAAATCAGTCTGGCAGCCTAACCTAAAGTATTGATTACCTAACTCAGCTAACCCTTCTACTTCATTAATAATCCCATCAATACTGCGTTGATAAGTAACTTCCTTAAATCCTTCGCTACAAAAAGAACAATGATTCTCTCTTGGACATCCTCTAAATGTCTCGATTTCACAGACTAAATAAGGATAGTTAGGATGCTGTTGAGTAACTTCTACACCTAATCCTGCCCACCTATCTACTATTTGAGCAATATCTAACTCCTTACTTAAATCTTTATCTGTCAAATGCTGATAAATAGTTAACCCTGGTATTTCTTCAGAAATCACATCTATATAATTAATCCCCAAACCACAATTGACAATAGGTCCATTTAAAAAAGTTTTGGGTTTATCTAATTCTTCTCCTAATTCTTCGATTTCCTGTAGAGTAATCGGCTGTCCACCTAAATATTTACCAGGAACTGTAGTCCCTGCAATAATAATTACTATTTCAGAGAGCTGTAATTTATCTATTAACTCTTTTCTGTTATCTCTAAATTGATCAATAGTTAAGTAATTAATATCATCTTCTGTTAAACCTGCATCTTTTAATGCTCCATAAGTATACCTAACATGAGGAGCAATATAAGGGGGCACCCCTAAACAAGATGGTTCATCTAAATAACCGTCTAAAATACTAACCCTTGCTTTCTGCATCTACTACCTTCCTTTCACCACAATCTCATAATTAATACCAATCCTATTATACCAATTTCAAAGCAAAAATAAAAGCGCTCACCTATAAAAGGTGAGCACTGACTTAGTCAATATTCAAATTCTGTAAAATTGCATCTACTTCTTTTAATAACTCTTCATTAGCAAAGTCAAAAAAAGGTCGTCCTTCTAAATCCGCTTTAATTATCTCTTCATCATAAGGAATAGCTCCTAAAAATTGTATCTCTTTTAATTTCTCTTTAATTATATCTAAATCTTTATTACTTCGCACTTTACTAGCCACACCGTAAACAGACTCTATTCCAATTTCATCTGCCATGCTTTTAATATTTTTAGCAGTTTGAATACTACGCATCCCTGGTTCAACAACTACTATAAGGGCATCTACACCTTCACCTGTTCCTCGAGAGAGATGTTCTAAACCAGCTTCCATATCGATAATTACTGCCTCATCACTCTTTAACATAAGATGATTGATCAATCTCTTAATTAACTTATTCTCCGCACAATAACAACCGGTTCCTCCAGTCTTTACTGTACCTACTGCCAAAAATCGAACTCCTTGATACTCTATAGCAAAACGATCTGGAATGTCACTAACATTTGGATTCAATACATATAAACCTTGTCCAACATCTTCTCCGGTGCCCATCTTCTCTGCTATTAACTCTTCTAATTGAGCAATAGGCTGAATATCATGTTGGCTGATATCTATTCCTAAAGCTGTTGCTAAATTAGCATCTGCATCGGCGTCCACTGCTAATACTTTTCGACCTTCTTTTGCTAGTCTTCGTGCCATTAAAGCAGATAAAGTAGTCTTGCCTACTCCACCTTTTCCTGAAATAGCAATCTTCATCTTACTGACTCCTTTCTCAACAGACTAAACTGCTTCTTCTTGTGAATCATTAATATTCAAATCATCGCGTTTTTTCTCAATAATTTCAATTAACTTCTCAGTAGCCTTTTGCTGATCTTCTTCAACAATAAAATAACCACCGAGTAAATCACCTAAATCTGATGTTAATACGTTAGTAACAAATGAACTTCCTGTTACTGGTGGTACTACACCAACATGAACAGGTATGCCGAGAGTTGCTACCCAAGTTCCAATAGAAATCGCTTTTTCACTCATTAATTCCGGTGCAGAAGCTACTAATGGTAGCTGGTCTAAATCTACTTCAAGCTTATTAGCAATACTTACTGCTAAATCTACTCCTCTACTATTATCTACACATGAACCCATATGCCATACTGGTGGTAATGGTGCATCTAATCCAGCTTCATGACCAAGTATTTCTAAAACTGCTTTTAATCCATCACCGGCATATTTTTCTGTAGCATGAGAATTCATTAAAGCATTCTTAGCAAAAGCACCAGCCGCGCAACCAGTAGCTAAAACTAAAATATCATCTGCTAACAATTTAGTTGCCATTTCATAAAAGTTACTATCCTGTGTTACTTTAGTATTATTACAACCGGCAAATAAGACTATTCCTTTAATATTCCCATTAACAATATTATCTATTAATGGCCGTAATGGTTCCTCTGCATCAATTTCACTTAATAAATTTACAACTGCTTCTTTACTAAAACCAGCTATAGTTTTAGAAGTTTCAGTTGGAATTTCAACTTTATCCTGCTCTCTTTCCTCAAATGCTTTAATTGCTTTTCGCACAATTGATTTAGCATTCTCTGCAACTTCAGAAGGATTTAGTTCTACATGAGTTGCTCCAGGAATCTTAGCATCAGGCATAGTTGTAAAGAGTTCCGTATGATAACAGTCACTAATCTTAGCCAAAGAAGGCATAATACACTGCACATCAACTACCATTGCTTCGACAGCTCCAGTTAAAATCGCCAATTCCTGTGATAGATAATTTGTAGCCAATGGTATTCCTCGACGTAAAAGAACTTCATTTCCTGTACAACAGATTCCTACAATATTAATTCCATCCTCGGCTCCAGCTTCAATGGCTTCTTCTTGAAGTTCATCAGCTACGTCAACAATAATCTCACTCAATAATGGATTATGACCATGTACTGCAATATTTACAGCATCCTCATTGATTACACCTAAGTTAGACTCACTAATTACTGGTTCAGGTGTACCAAATAAGACATCAGATAGATTCGTAGAAAGCTGCATTCCAGTATAATCTCCTAGAGCACACTTTAATCCAGCTAGTAATAGATTCAATGGATCTGCATCAGTACCGACATGAGTTCTCGACATAATATCAGTTACTGAAGATTCAATATTATTTAAAGCAATATCTAAGTCTTCTAATTTACTTAATCTTTGTTCAGTTATAGTATTAGCTAACCAATTACATGGCTCATCTTCAAATCGAGTATAATCTTTCAAAGTTTCATAAGCAACTTCTTCTGCTAACTCTTTTACACTCTTATCTTCAACTTTTATTTCCAACTTTTTAGCAATATTTTTTAATTTATCAACATCTTTAACCTCATAACTATCAACCTCATCATGGGCTACTTCTAATAATGTCTTCGCTATCTCTTTCCCATGCAGTGAATGAGCAGCTGTCCCTGAAGCAATCATTCTTATTAAATTACGAGCCACTATTGTATCTGCATCAGCTCCGCATATTCCCTCTTGAGGACCATTTCCATAAGGGTCAATTCGACAAGGTCCCTTAATACAGATTCGACAACAGATCCCTTGTTCACCAAATCCACATTGGGGCTGCATAGCTTCGTGTCGATCCCAAACTAAATCTATTCCTTCTTTTTCAGCTTTATTAATTAAAGATTCATCTGAACAATTATGACATTTATTCATATTATCACCCCTTTTATATATTCTAATTCATATTTTCTAATTGCAGTGCATTAGTTGGACAATTTTCAAAGCAAGCTGGCTTTTTGCCAACTTCCTGTCTATCTTGGCATAAATCACATTTCTTTGCCACTGATTTATTATTGTTTTTGTCTATTCTTGATCTCACTATCATTACATCATAAGGGCAGGCTTTTTCACATAATCCACAACCTACACAATCTTCTTCATCAACAAGCACTATACCATTTTTCCTATAAATAGCATCTACTGGACACCTCTCCATACAAGCAGCTTCCCTACAGTGACGACAATGGTTTGGTTCCTTCTTACTATTTTGATTATTAATAACAACAATATATGGATCTACCTTTATATCTAATTCTTTAACTTTCTCTAAGCCAATATTTTGCACTTGTCTCTTGGCACAAGCCAATTCACAATTTTTACATCCTTCACAGAATTCATCCTCAACACTAATAAATTTAATATTATTGTCTTCACTCATTTACCATCCCTCCTTTCTCATTCTTTAATTATAAATTCTATTCTTTATTTTCTAACAATTATAAATAAAAAACTATAAAACGATTTAATATTATTCGTCATTATTCGACTTTCTTATATATATAATTATGCAATTTTCATGCCAAAAGAAAAGAACCCACTCTTTATAGGAAGAATAGGTTCTCAAATCAAATATTTTCTTTTTATGTGTCAAATTATTTGACAGTGTCAAGTGTCTAATTGACAATTGATTTTTATTTTCTTAATAATCTATACTATATTTCTTGAATTTATTATAAAGTGTCTGGCGAGACATACCTAATTTATCAGCGGTCTTAGTCTTATTATAATCATGTTGCTTCAAAGTCTTAATAATTAAATCTCTTTCCATTCTTCCAATCTGTCCTTCATTACTATCTTCTAATTCTAAGCTATCATCTTCTAATTCTTCTGTAGCATCAACATCTTTTAACTCTGATAGTACATCATCTTTTTTAATTAATTTACCTTCAGTAATAATAGCCAATCTCTTTAGAACATTTTTTAATTCCCTTATATTTCCCGGCCAAGAATAACTTATTAATTCCTTCATTCCTTCTTCACTGACTTCTTTGATATCAATCCCAGCTTCCTTACTAAATTGTAAAAGAATTTCATCGACTAAAGAAGGTATATCCTGCCATCTTTTTCGCAAAGGAGGTAGATTAATATTAATTACATTCAAACGATAATATAAATCCTTTCTAAACCGACCTTCCTTAACCATTTTCTCTAAATTTTGATTAGTAGCAGCAATAATCCGTACATCTACTTCTTTAATCTCTGTACTACCAATTCTTTCAAACTTTTGTTCTTGTAAGAAACGTAATAATTTAGACTGCATTTCAAGAGGGACTTCACCAATTTCATCTAGAAATATGGTTCCTCCATTGGCCTTTTCTAACTTACCTATCTTACCATCTTTTTTAGCTCCAGTAAATGCCCCTGGTTCATAACCAAATAATTCTGCTTCAAAGAAATTTTCAGGAATAGTAGTACAATCAATATAAACAAAATCATTATGCTTACGTGGACTCTCCTTATGAATCCTTTTTGCTAACATAGTCTTTCCAGTTCCACTTTCTCCGCGCAATAAAACAGTTGCATCTGTTTTCGCGACTTTTTTTGTATATTTAATTACTTCCTTCATTTCTTCACTAACAACAACCATATTATCAATTAATTTTTCTTTATTCTTATCTTCTAAAGTTTTATTCTTATAATACTTCATCTCTTTTTCTAAAAAATCTATCTTATCTAATAATAACTTAATAAATTGAGATTCCACTGCAATTAATTGTCTAATAACCCCACCATTCTCTTTAATTGGAGTTTCAAATACTATATATACCCCTTGCTCACTATCTTCCTGCCAAACTGCAGATTCTCCAGTGCTTAATACCTCTTGATATTTAGTCTGCCAATTTAAAGCTTCAACACTCTTCTTTTCAACCTCAGCAGCAGAACTCTTTCCCAAAAACTCTTTATATTTATCATTAATTCTAAGAATAACTCCATTCTTATCAATTACTGCTAAACAATTAGGAATACTATCTAAAACAGTTTCATTAAATTGATTTATTTTTCTAGTGTTCTTTAAAGCCCTATCTAGCTCTTGATTGCTATCAGAAAAACATTCTGATTTATATTTAGTTTCTTTGTATTTCTTAGCTAAATTTAAAGAATGTAGAGTTAAATCGACTACATTCTGCTTAGAATTATCAAGCTTAACATCGGATTCACCCTTTGTAATACCTTGATTTTTTTTAATCAACTCAAATTCACAAAAATCATCACCTAATCCACAACATTTAGTTTCCGTAGCTTCCACATTTTGATCGATAATTGAACTTACTGCTCCACTAATTATACCTGCTTCAAAATCACAAATGCTTCTACCTATATATTCCATATCTCCACAAGTAACACATTCATATAAACGAATGATTATCTTTTGATCAGAAATCAAATTAATTCTAACCTGTCCAATACCCAATTTAGATAATTTTTCAGTTAACTGATCATAATTTTTGATTTCTAATTTACTACCGATATTCTTAGCTGTATTATAATACATATCCTCTATTACTATATTTGATTCTTCCTTTGAATTGAAAATATTAATTGCTTCTTTAAGATTATTCTCCAAACCATCATAATCTTCTATCTCGATTTCCTCTTTAGAAAGCATTAAAGTTCCCTCCCTATTTCAAAAATTATAGGAATACTATCTTGATTATATCAGAAAGAATTTATTAATGCACATGTAACTTAAGCCATTATGATATTCTTTATATTAACTAGATATTTGATACTAAAGTTGCTTATTTGTCGTTAAAGAACATTTTTTTGAATTTAAAGCACATTTTAATGATATTTTCGTATTATATAGTAAAGAGAGTAAAAAGGAGGTGGTAATATGTCAATTAATCGGTTAAAATCCTTACGAGTAATTGGTGAAGAAGTAGCGCAAGTAGTAGAATCTACTTTTATATTCACAGGAGAAGATAATGATATAAGAGTTTATGATGTTGATCTAGAAATAATCAATTTTGATTATTATCTTTTTAAAGATAAAGTAGTCCTTCAAGGGGAAATTCATGCAAATGGAATCTTTTATTATTTGAATCTAGAATGTGACTCTGACGAAAATAATGAACTATTTCATTGCTCTTTTAACCTTCCATTTGAAACAGAAGTAGAAATAGAAGGCTTAAAACCTGGACTTAAGATGGGCGATCGCCTAATATTACCTGTTCAAGACGCTGAAAATACCTTAGATATACAAAATTATGTTCTAGAATTAGACTATAGGGTCGATTATGGACACCGCCTATCAGAATGTAAAGATGACACCTTTGCTAAATTAGTAGTCTTAGCTAGAATATTAGTTAAAGCCTCACGGTGGGAGCAAACAGAAGTATGTACTAATGAATATGCTAATAGATGTACTAATAGATGCAGGAATAAATTAATTGATGAATTCTATAATGGCTGTTTTTAAAATAAGAGATCAGGGAATTAATTCCCTGATCTCTTATTTTAATATTTTATTAAATTTTAAGTCATTAAGGTCCAGGTAAAAGTGGTACAAGAGAAGCACGGTCAGGATAATATCCACTTGTAGTTGCATCATTTACTGGAACAATAGTAGTAATTTCATCAATTGGAACCAAGGCTCGAGTACTGTTCGTGTCATCTATATCTAATATTATATAATCTTCTCCATACTTCACTATATTTCCCACGAGTCCATAATTTAATATTATCACTAAAACTTTTTGATCAGTAATTAAATTTGCTATTCCCGCTCTAACTTCACTTCCAGTCAGACAACACTCTCCATTATTTTCTGGATAACAGCAAGATTGTGAATTCTGGTATTGACAATTAGATTGTAACCTTTGGTCTTCACTTGGATCAATCCATTGACTCATATTATCACTCCTTTCTATCTTTTAGTACATATTATTCAATTTATCTATTATTTGTTACTAGTTTCTACAACAAATTAGATAAATCTCATAGAAAATATATTAACAACAAAAATAAGACCTCTAAATACATTTGTATTTAGAGGTCTTAACTAAAGAATAACTAATTTAATTTTACTACTTGCAACATATTAACCACCGAATAAAATTTCAGGATCAATGATAGCACAAATACAGTCTAATGGAATATACATTATTCTACATTCTGTAGGGTCAATAGGGAAAGCTGGAGAGAATATATTAAACAACTTTAAACATCCATCTTCTACTCCACCAAAACAGCCATTCCATAAACAACATGCATCTCCTGATTTTAAGATAACAGTAATACGATCTGTTTCATCTAACTGATCTATAACTTTTATAATACAATTCTTAGTCTGTGGCATCTGCTTTTCCTGCTTTTTAGGTTCTTCACATCCACAACTCACATTGTTCTTCTTATGATATAATGGGTAACGATGTTTTTGTCTTGACAATCCAATCACTCCTTTCTAGCTTTTGTTACATATTATTCAATTTATCTATTGTTTGTTACTAATTCTTTCAACAAAATTAAAATCCTAAATACGCTTTAGGGATTCTACACTAAACATTAACTAATCTAATTTTGCTCCCTGCAACATATTAACCACCATATACAAATTCAATTGCAGGATCAATAATAGCACAAATGCATTCTAATGGAATATACATTCTTCTACATTCCGTAGGCTCAGTAGGGACACCACCACAGATATTATATATCCATAAGCATCCATCATCTAATCCACCAAAACAGCCACTCCATAAACAACATTCATCTCCTGATTTTAAGATAACAGTAATACGATCTGTTTCATCTAACTGCTTTATAACTTTTAAAATACAATTTTTAGTCTGAGGCTTATACTTTTTCTGCTTTTTAGGTTCCTCATAGTCACATCCACAGCTCTCATTCTTCTTATAATATAATGGGTAACGATGTTTTTGTCTTGACAATCCAATCACTCCTTTCTAGCTTTTGTTACATGTTATTCAGTATATCTATTATTTGTTACTAATTTTCACAACAAAAAAACTTAACCTCTTCACAAACTTTAGAGGTTCTGACTAAACAATAACTAATCTTATTCTACTACTGATCCGAACTATCGAATTCTATTTCAGGATCAATAATAGCACAAATGCATTCTAATGGAATATACATTCTTCTGCATTCTGTAGGATCATCAAATGATATTATATTATATAACCATCCATCTTCTACTCCACCAAAACAGCCACACCATAAACAACATCCATCTCCTGATTTTAAGATAACAGTAATACGGTCTGATTTATCTACCTTATCTATAACTTTTAAAATGCAATCTTTAACCTCTGATTTCTGTTCCTTAATCTTTAATTTTTTCTCTTTTGGCTGACATGTCTGCTTATTACGATCATAATTAGCATAATTTTTACCATAGTAATATCCTGGACGTTGATACATTGACAATTTAACCACTCCTTTTAATTATTATTCTATATATTATGTACATTCTCTTTATTATGTTAAAAAGTTATTTTTATCCTACCTATAAAGACAATATAATTTAAAAGATTAAAATTATATTCTACATTTTATTAAAGTTCAGCAAAAAGTAACATCAATACATATAATGCATAATATGTATTAGCAATTCGTAAAGGAGGTGATAATATGTCAGGTTGCAACGATAATAAATTTGCTGTTCAATCTTGTGTATTAAAAGTATTAAAGCGAATAGATGAAGATGATGTTATTACTGTTATTTTAAAATCCGATGGATTTTGTTGTGCTTGGACAGGATGTTTCTGTAGAATAGAGAATAATACTTTAGTATTATTTAATCCAGAACTTGCCTTTGACGAAGGGCTCATCAATGGTGAATCTTGTAGGAAGATGTATATTCCACTTGATTGTATCTGTGCCATAATTAATCCTGGATTTGATGGAGATGAAAATGGAAATGGCAATGGAGATGGTGAAGTATGTGGCTGTTTTGTAACCGCAGGAGGAGTTATCTTAGAAAATGATGAACCTATTGGCAATTTACAACGGTTCAATGTCTGTCCTAGTTGTACTATTAATGGTAGTGGAATCACTTATGTAGATGATGTTGAAGAAATAACTTTTAGCTATTCAAACAACCCACCAGTAGGAAGTTTAATTTCATCACAATGTCTAATCGTTAGTGAAGATTTAAAAATCGCTACAATTACAGCCAGAGGTGAAGTTGAAGACACTGATAATGATGAAATTATAGGGGAAGATTGTCTATTTACTATAGTACTAGAACAAAACCCTACCACTGAACCAGATAGAATAATTAGTGTATCAATTACTTGTGATAGTGAGTTTGAATATAATAAATCGAATTTAGAACTCCAAGGACAATCTCCAATAGAAATTCGCCCATGTATAGATGCAGAATCATATAATTAAAAAATTATAATTAAGATTAAATAATAAAAATATAGTTATAATTTTATCAAATATCCCCCTATACCCTTAAATTAATTTCAATTAAAACAAAAGGTAACAAAAAATAACATTATGCATAATATATATTAACAATTTAAAAAAGGGAGGTGTTAATATGTCAGGATGCAACGATAATAAATTTTCTGTTCAATCTTGTGTATTGAACGTATTAAATCGAATAGATGAAGATGATGTAATTACTGTTATTTTACAATCTGGTGAATTTTGCTGTGCTTGGACAGGATGCTTCTGTAGAATAGAAGATAATACTTTAGTATTATTTAATGTATTTCCTGCTTTTGACGGACCAATCGTCGATGGTGAATCTTGTAAAAGAATGCATATCCCATTAGACTGTATTTGTGCTATTATTGACCCAGGAATCGAACCGTCACCACCGCCACCGGCAGAAACGGCAGATTGCTAAAAACTTAAAATTTAATATCAAAGGAGGGAGAAAGATATATGGGCACTAAAAGAACCTACACTCCACTATTCAGTTGTGAAAACTTTAAAGTATTAAAAGTAATCGGTGAGGAAGTAGTTCAAGTAGTCACCTCTTCAGTAGATCAAGTAGATTTGCCAGCAGGAGTCCAAGGTATACAAGAAATAATAGCTATAGATTTTGAATTAATAAATGTTACAGATCGAATATTCACTGATAAGATTGTTAAGCAAGGTACTATTAGAAAAAGAGTTCAATTTTGTGATACAAACGGTGTAAATCGATGTGAATTCTTTGATATCCCATTTACAACTACTGCAGAGATCACTGGAGTTGATCCTGAATTAGAATTAGAAATTCAAAATGAATTAGTTCTTGCAGAAACAGATTTTAACCTCATCGATCCCCAAACCATAGAAGAACAGCTCGTATTTGAAATAAAAATTACAGTAAGCACCTGGACTCAACAACGATTAAGAATCTGTAATACTAATATAATTAGTTATAATATAATTACCAATTAAAATTTAAAAGCACCCTGATAACTTACTCAGGGTGCTTTTCATCATTCTTATACTTTTGTCTATTAATAATAATTAACCTACTAATTATTAAGTAATCTATCATCATACTTATCTGGTAGTAAATTAAGAATAACAGCCACTACTAAAAGCATTCCAGCTACTATCCATCCAATCTTAAGACCGCTCAATGGATAACCACCATATGGTTGACTTATCTCCGTAATTAAAGATTTAACTACCATAATAGTTAAAAGTAATGGTGTTATAAACTTAATCATTATATCCCACCAAGTACCAATCTGGAAATTAGAAATTGGATTAAAGAATTTACGTAAAACTTCAGCCTTATAGTACCAACCTAAGACTGCAGCTTCTAAAATACCAATAATCGCTACTCCAAACTGCATATTATAATGATCAATTACATCTAAGAAATAAAGTCCTGCCCCCGTAGTAAATAAAGTACTACCTAAAAATCCTGCTCCACAAACAATTGTTGCTGCCTTCTTTCTACTAAAGCCAAACTTATCCATCAAAGGCGCTACTACAGCTTCTACCATAGATATACTAGAAGAGATACCGGCAATCCCTAAGGCTAAGAAGAAAATAAATCCTAAAAATGTTTGGAAAGTTGGTAACATATTAATTGCCTTCGGGAAGACAATAAATGCTAAACCTATACTTTGAGCAACAACGTCATTGATAGGTTGTCCCGTTTGTGCAGACATATAACCAACAATTCCAAAAACACCAATCCCTACTATAAAGCTGAAACCACAATTAGCCAAACTAGTAATAAAAGCATTATTAACTATATCAGACTTTTTAGGAAGATAACTTCCATAAGTAATCATAACACCAAAACAAACACTTAAAGTAAAGAATATCTGCCCATAAGCCGCTAACCATACTTTTGGATTCAATAAAGCTGAAAAATCAGGTTCTAAAAATTGATTAATTCCGTCAATTGCCCCTGGTAATGTAACACCTCTTACAGTAATGATTAACATTAAAACAGCCAAAATCGGCATAAATATCTTAGAAGCTTTCTCTACACCAGCCTCAATTCCGTTATAAACTATTACTAAGTTAATTAACCAAACTAAAGCCACTGTTGCTAATATAGAGATATTAATTCCACCTAAACTATCTATTCCAGATGATAAATTTAAATGAGTCCCATATAAAAATGCTTCTGGGTTACTTCCCCAAGCTTGAGTAAAAGCATAATAAATATATTTAAAACTCCAACTAATAATCACTGAATAATAAGTAATTAAAACAAAAGTAACTAAGGTTGACCACCAACCGATCCATTCCCATTTCTTATGTATTTTAGCAAAAGATAATGTTGCTGAACCTCTCATCTTCTGTCCAAAACTGAATTCTAAAATTAATAAAGGAATTCCTGTAGTCAATAAAGCAAAGAAATATGGAATTAAAAATGCTCCTCCTCCATTATCATAAGCTACATAACTAAAACGCCAAATATTCCCTAGACCAACCGCTGAACCTATTGTAGCTAAAATAAAACCCAACCGTGACCCCCACTGGTTCTCCTCCTGCTGCATACTCTACTCCTCCTCTAATTATAATATTACTATTTTACCACTTAAATATATCATCTTTAAATTTTAATGTCAAGAAAACAAAGATTACCGTTGACATCTTAAATAAAAGCTAATAAACTAGTTATAGTCGGAGGTGAAACTACTAATGAAAATCGGAGGTAGAGCTTATAGAGATGGAGTCCGGCTCTTTGGAGAAAAGTACTCCGTAAAAGTATATTATGAAGATGAAGAATTGAAGTATGAAGTTGGAAAGAATTCTTTAGCAAATAATAAATTATATTTAGCCTCTAAAAAGATACCTTTCATTAGAGGAATGATAAGTATTATCTTTGCATTAATCTCTTTTTTCAAAGAAGCATTTAAAAAACCAAAGAAATTTTGGCCTATTATGCTCTTATTTCTAATAAATATAGGAATAGAAAGTTACTTTTATCTATTCCCTACAGGCAATACTATCTCAATTACTACCACTTATAATCAACTACCTATTTATCTATTGGGTTTAATCATTGTAGCTTTCTTGTTAAGAAGTACCGTATTAAAAGAAATTTTTAAATTTCACGGCGCTGAACATAAAGCCGTTAATTATTATCAATCTAATTATCAGGATACTATAAGTTCACATTCGAGATTAGCTAGACGCTGTGGAACAAATTTAATTGTCTTTTATTTACTCATTATTTTTATATTAGAATCTTTAGGAATTATATTTAATGTCTATTTAGAAAGTTTATTAGCTATTGGGATAGCTTATGAAATAATATTAATTTTACCACAACCAATTTTATCTATCCCTTTTTTAGTTCAAAAGTTTACTACAATTGAACCTGACCCTAAACACCTGGCTGCTGCTGAAAAAGCATTGCAGATCCTAACCAATATGGAAGAAGCTCAAAAATGGCCAATAATTACCTAAAAAAAGCTCCACATCTAATTAGATGTGGAGCTTTTTTAAATTTATATTCATTTAAATTTTAATTAAAAGTATCGCTCTAATAATCCTTTTAATGCTCTAGCATGACGTGCCTCATCCTTTGAAGACTCATCAAAGAAATCATGAGCAGGATCAATTCCCTCTTCCTTAGCTTTAACAGCCGCCTTCCTTTTACCTTTATTTGCCATTTGTTCCCCATTTAACATCTTTTCAATATTCTCTTTAGTACTTTCAGAAATGGCTCCATTTAGCTCAGCAAATCTAGCAGCATGCTCTGCCTCTTCTAAAGCAATTCTTCTTAAAACTTCAGCTACCTCTGGTAAACCTTCTCTTTGGGCTTGACGTGCCATTGCTAGATAGAGCCCAACCTCCATATTCTCACCATCAAAATTCTGCTTAACAGCTTCCTCTACAGCAGTGCCTTTAGTTATTCCTAAATTATTCTCATTAATTAAATCCATTTTTATTCCTCCTTTAAATTATGTAATTAGTCACCAGTAACAATAGTTAGCTACTGGATAATTAATATTTTTGTTATATTAGTAATCATTACTATTACTAATTACATAATTATTATACTAATCTAATTCTGATTTGTCAAGGTTTTTTGGGAAATTTATCTTTTAATTTTAAAGAAACATCATTAAATTAGGTACCAATTTTATTATAATCATTTCATAATTAAATTATTAAACTAAATAATAGTAAGATTTAAGTAAAATATTCAATTTTAGCTTCCGAAAATTTATCTTTAATCTGATTAGTTATATATTCTTTCAATTCTTTAGCAACATCATCTGAATAAACATACTTTCCGAATCCTTTATGTTTACGATTCTCTTTATTTAAGTCCAATTCAGTATCCGGATATCTAGCTTCAATAATATTTTTAGTTCGAGTACTAAATCTAAACATAATTAATTCAAAGCTTATTTCTTTATCATCATCTAAAGTTTTAGCTAACTTTACAAATAAATCTTTATACCCTTCTTTCCACCCTTCATGTGCCATAATAGGAGCAATCATAAATCCTAAAGGATAACCAGCTTTTTGTAGTTTATTAACTGCATTTAATCTCAAAGTTAGAGAAGGAGTCAAGTTTTCAAACTTCCTAATTACATAATCTGAATTAATACTAAAACGAAACTTAGTATTTTGATTATGCTCCAAATCTAACACTGGATCCACATTATCAAATTTAGTAGCTATTCGTAATTTAGCATCATCTCTTTTGCTAAAAAATTCAACTAAACGGCTTAAAGTACCAGTAATATGTTCCACTGCTACTGGATCTGAAGAACTACTTGCTTCAAATGTAGTAATCTTTTTATCACTTTTTTTAATATGTTTTTCAATGGCCTCTAAAATTTCTTCAAGATTAACATAAACCCTCACATATACTGCTGAACCTAAATTAGTAGCTAAATAACAATACTCACATTTAGCTGGGCAACTAGTACTAGTTACTACCCGATAATCTGCTGAAGGTTGACAAGATTTAAATCGTAAAGTCTTCTTAACTCCTACCACCAAAGTGCTTTTGGCTTTTTCAAATAATTCTAAGGGAGTCATCTCCTCTTCCCATTTAACTCGGTTATGAGATTCAATTAGTTTAATTGATATTTGAGCTGTCTCATATTTATCTCTAATCTCTTTGCCTAATTTATAATCTAATGCTGCTTCTTCAATTAAAACTAATTCTGGCACAAATTCTTTCATACTTTCATACCTTTCTCTAATTCAAATTCTGTCTCTTCTAAATCAGTAATTAAGATTTGATATAAACTGTGGGCATCATGACCTTTAAAGAATTTAAAGTTAAGAATATAATTGCAATATGGACATGTATCAACAATCACCATCTCTGTTGGTGGAATCGGATTTTCTTTAATATAAATTAAACTTTGATGAGGCAAACGTACAATTCGGTTATTTTCCTTTAAATTCTTTTCACATGATGGACAAACAGTATATTTATTATTTATTTTAGAAATAACAGTGGCCAATTCATCAGTATTTAAGTTTAATAAAAGACTTTGTTGTTCAGCAATTATCTCTTTAGTGGTCTCCAATAATAACTTCTCATTACTAATACCAAACTCTTCATACTCTTTTTCACTTTTTCTATTATTTTTACAATCTAATTCATTCAATAATTTCTGTGCTTCTTTTAATTCAAGTTTTACTTCTTGTATTAAACGATCTATTAGCATATTTTAATTTCAACCCCTCAATCAACATATTTAATGCTATATTGTATGTATTATTCTTACAAATGTAGACCAATATTATACTTTTAAAAAATATCTAAATATAAAATAAGAAAACCACCTGCAAAATACACAGGTGGTTAAAATATCAAAATTAATCAGATAAATGTTCAACTACTTCTAATGGTAAGTTTTCTTCTAATTCTTGAGGAATAATTGGCTCTTCACTATTAACCGCTTTAATTACTTTTTCAGTTATTTGAGATATTACTTCAGGATCAGATGGATCCGGTAAAATATTATCCTGTCTAACTTGATCTACTAATTGAGCTATAGCTTTAGCTGTAATTACTTGAAGGCTTAATGATAAATTATCAGCTTTAGCTTCTAATAACCCTTTAATTAAACCAGAAAAAACTAATTGATTATTAATCTGATTACTATTTCGATTATAAGCCGTTGCTACTACCTTAGCTCCAGCTGATTTTGCTAATTTAGGATCAATTTCTGATGTCGGTGTAGCTAAAGCAAATATGATTGGATCCCGACGCATCTTATTAATTGATTCTTTATCTAAGACATCTCCTGTTGATACTCCTATAAATACATCAGCATCTATTAACGCTGTCTCTAAATTACCTGGTTTAACATTTATTTTATCATCTCTAATCATTTCTTTTTGAGCAAAATTTAACTCTTTACTGCCAGGAGTTAGTATTCCTTCTTTATCACATAGTATTATCTCTCCAACATCTACAGCCAATAATAATTTAGTAATTGCTAAACCAGCAGTTCCAGCTCCATTAATAACTACTTTTAAATCAGCTAAATTTTTATTAGTTATCCGTAAAGAATTATAAAGAGCCGCTAAAACCACTATAGCTGTTCCTTGTTGATCATCATGATAAACAGGAATATCAAGTTCAGCTTGTAATCGTTGTTGTAATTCAATACAATTTGGTGCAGCAATATCTTCTAAAAAGATAACTCCATAAGTACTAGCGATGCCTTTAATTATAGTTACTAATTCATCAACTCCTTCTGTATCCAAACAGAGAGGAATAGCTTCTACTTTTCCATATCTTTGTAATAATCTTGCCTTACTTTCAACTATAGGTAAAGCTGCTTTCGGTCCTACTGCTCCTAAGTTTAAAACAGCAGATCCATCAGAAATAACAGCTACTCTCTTGCCTTTATCAGTATACTCATATACTTTTTTGGGGTCTTTAATAATTTCTAAAGACTGTTTAGTATAACTTAATTCTTCGTCACCTTGCTTCTTCTGCTTCTTTTTTTTCTTCTTTAGTCGCTTCTTCTCTTTCTCCTCTGGGGTTTCATATCCCATTAAAGCATCCTCTTTAATAATCATCTATCTTATTTCCCCCTAAAAATTTAAAGATTTTTAAATCTTTACTTAATTCTATGAGTACTTTCGTGACTTATGTTATAATTCCTGCAAAAAATGCAGAATGAAACGATTATTTTCAAAAATAACTTAATATTAATAAAAATATGGACAATATATCTCTATAGTGTGTTATTCTTCTCACACTTTTTAGCTTAATCTCAAGAAATAACCGTCTTATTTTCATAACCTCAGACTATTTTTTGAGAACTACTTTAGAGATATATTGCCCATTATTATTAATCAAATATACACTTATACTAAAGTTACTTTATTGAATAAATTACTATAAATGTCATTAGTCAAACTTATATTAATCTTTAAAGATAGCATACATAGCAGCTAATAATGCTAGAATTGCTAATCCAGTTCCTAAATAAGGGATAGCTGGTAAGCTTTCAGTAGAAGTCTTATCTTCACTACCGCCAGCAACTTTAATCTCTGCCACCATATCATTGAATTCTGCTTTATGTTTAGCTAATTCATAAAAACCATGCCATTGCACATAATCAGGTCCTTGCATAAAAGCTCCCATTCTTGCTCTTCTACCTTCATGATGCCAAAGCTCAAAATACTTATAATCTATAGCTTCATCATATTTCTTTTTAGTAAGTAATCCCCGCTCTTTAAGATCATTATATATCTTAGTAACTGGCTTATAATATTCTTCGTTATATAATTCTACTACAGCATCAGCTTGAGTATACATACCGTTTACCCAAGAAGATGAATGACACTGTCGACAGACCTCTTTCATCTTACTTCTTTCTTCTTTCCAATTATCAGTATGACTAGATAAAGGTGTTTCTAATTCCCATGATAACCTTTCACTAATATTATGTGTAGCTTCAGTATCTCCTAATCCAGCCATATGACAAGTAGCACAGGTTGGGGCTCTATAATTTTCTACTCCCCATTCACCTACTGGAGCAGTCCAATTCCACGTATCACCTTCTGCTTCATAAATGGCACCATGTTTTGACTCCTGATAGATTCCTTTTTGTGGATGGTCTGGACCTACATGACAAGTATAACAGGCTTCAGCTCTTCTAGATTCCTCAATTGAAAAAGCATGTCTAGTATGACAAGCCGAACAAGTACCTCGACTTCCATCAGGATTGATTCTTCCAATTCCAGTATTAGGCCAGGTCATCGGATCTAATTTCCCATTATCTAATACTTTTACCCGACTACCATGACACTGTTCACATCCGGCATGACTTGATGCTGCTCCTTGCACTTTATATGCTAAGTAATTTGGGTCTTTATTCTTCTCCTCAAAAGCTATTACAAATTCTGCACCTTTTTCATGTAAACTTTCATTAAATTCTTCTACATATTCTTGATGACAGGTAGAACAGTCTTTTGGTGAAACTATAGGAGAAATATAAACGTCATTATAATGTTTTTGTGCATCTTTATCACTCTCTTCTGCCTTATGACAGGTATAACACCCTACACCGCCTTCATAATGCTTACTCTTCTCCCATTCATCAATAATATTTGGAGTCTGTCCTTCATGACAATTTAAACACTGTTCATCAGTACTTTGAGCCCATGATAATTGTGTTAAAGTTATTAAAAAGATAATTAATAGAATTAATGTTACAGCAACATTCTGACCTTTTCTATTCATGACACTTCCCTCCTCTAAGTTTATCTACTTTATAATATTTATCATTTCGAGGAAGGTTATGTATATGAATTAAACTTTTTTTGCTATATACATAATTCTTGATGAATTATGGCCTGGTTTTTGCCAGGTAAATGCTTCATAATAATCCTCTACCTTAAAGCCTACTTTTTGTAAAGTAGAGAGTACCTCTCCCTCAGAATAATACTTTTCACGATGACTCTCCTTAAAGCGACGATATAATCCCTCTTCAACTTCAATAAACCCTGTTAAATCAATAGTCCAAATATCAAGTAATTGATCATAATCAGTCTGCCAAGCTAAAAATCTTTTATCCTCATCAATAATAGTTATTCCTTCTTCATCTTCCACTCCTTGAAATCGATTAACTGAATTAAGATCAAAAATAAAGTAACCATCATTAACTAAATTCTTATATGCTCGATTGAAGACCTGATGTAAGTCAGATATTGATAAAATATAATTCATCCCATCATGATAAGAGACTATTAAATCAACAACTTCTGGTAAATCTAATTCTTTCATGTCTTGTTCAAGATATGTTATATCCAAATCATTATTCTTTGCTTTAATATCTGCTACTTCTAACATCTTTTTAGAAATATCAATCCCATAACTACTAATCCCCTGTTTAGCAAAAGGAATCGTAGTTTCTCCAGTGCCACAAGCTAAATCAGCCACTGAATTTGGAGTATAATTTATTCTATTCAAAATTTTCTGAATATATTTAAACCAGTCATCATAATCTATTGTAGCTACTAAATAATCATAGATAGAAGCTAAATCTTTATACTCTTTTTGACTCTCTCCCATTACTTTACCTCCTCATTATTCATTATAATATAAATTACATCTTATAAATGATAAATGTGAGAAGAGTCTAGATAAAAACTCTTCCCACAATTATCTATTTTTATATTTTAAAGATTAATCAATCTTTTCTTGTAAGATACCACTCAATAATTTAACACTATGCTCTAAATCACCATAATCAACCATTTCACTAGGAGTATGTATATATCTTGCTGGAATCGATAAGACACCTGTTGGAACACCTTCTCTAGTTAAATGAATACTTCCCGCATCTGTTCCACCAAATTCTAATACTTCAAATTGATATGGAATCTCTTCTTGTTCTGCCACCTTGACCATTAAATCTTTAACCTTAGGATGAGTAATCACAGAACGATCTTTAATCTTGATTGCTGGGCCTTCTCCTAAAGAGACAGCCATAGTCCGAGCCTCTGGAGTGTCACCTGTAGCTGTTACATCTACTGCAATTCCTATATCTGGATCAATTCCAAAAGCAGAAGTCTGTGCTCCTCTAATTCCTACCTCTTCTTGCACAGTAAAAACAAAATAAGTATCATTCTCCACTTCATCTAACTCTTTAATCGTTTCTATTAAAACCGCACAACCAGCTCTGTCATCTAAAGCTTGAGCAACAACTCTATCTCCTAAATCAGAAAATCCTCGATTATATGTTGCCACATCACCAATCTTTATCTTCTCTTTAACTTTCTCTTCACTATCTAACCCTACATCTATATACATCTTACTTAATTTAAGTTCTTTAATACTATCTAGCTTCTCTTTACCTATAGTTCCTTCTACACCATTAGCAAAGATTACTCTTTCTCCTAATAATACATAAGGAGAAACTCCGCCAACATTTGAAAACCTAATAAATCCATTCTCATCAATATGAGTTACTATCAACCCTATTTGATCCATATGCGCAGCAAGCATTACCTTTTTATCACTTTCACCTTTTTTTACTGCTATTAAGTTTCCCATATTATCCATTCTGATTTCATCTATATTATCCTCAATTTGACTTTTAATTAATTCAGCTACTTTAGTTTCATGTCCCGATGGTCCATAAGTCTTTACTAAATCTTTAATAATCTCTTTCAATACTAAAACCTCCTTGCGCTATTTTTTCACAAAACTTATCTACTAAACCCTTAGCTGCTTGATAGTCATCTAAATTTAATAAAGAAATTGGTGAATGAATATAGCGGACAGGTAGAGATATAACTACTGTCGGAATTCCTTCTTTTAATAAATGGACTTTACCTGCATCAGTACCTGCAGATGTAGAACGTCTAAACTGATAATCTATTTGATTCTCATCAGCTGTTTTAATAATACCTTGTAATAATTCTTTATTAGGAATTATAGTCATATCCATCATAGTTAAAGCAGGACCTTTACCTACTGTGGTAGAATAAGCATGTTCTTTACTCTCCGGCACATCAGACGCAGTTGTTCCTTCTAAAATAATTGCTAAATCCGGTTCAATATCATAAGCTGCTACTCCAGCTCCCCTTAAACCAACCTCTTCTTGAACCGCAAAAACTCCATAAAATGGAAAATCATAATCTTTCTTCAGTAACTCCACTAAAATAGAACAACCCACTCGGTCGTCAAAAGCTTTACCTTTTACTGTCTTTTCTCCTAATTCAGAAAACTTAGTAGCAAATGTAGCTGTATCCCCAAGATTAACTAGTTTTTTGGCAGTTTTTTGATCATTAGCACCAATATCAATATATAACTGTTTTATTTTAAGCGGCCTTTTGCGCTCACTAGACTTTTGAAGATGAATAGCCTTAGCTCCTATTATTCCTGGAACTTTATCTTTACCCACAACTACTTTTTTAGAAATTAATACTCGCTTATCTACAGCACCTACAGGTTTAAAGCTTAATAATCCATTTTTTTCTATTTTAGTGATCATCAAACCAATCTCATCCATATGCGCTGATAGTAATAAAGTAGGTAATGAAGAATCTCCATCTTTATAGACAATCAAATTACCTAAAGAATCAGTCTTAATCTCATTAACATAATCCTTCACTTCTTCTTTAATTAAATCACGAATTTCATATTCAGCTCCTGAAACTCCAACTGCTTCAGATAATTTATCTAAAAGCATTTTAACCCCTCCACAAATTCAGAATCAATCTGACTAATAAAATTAGCCAATAATCGTCCGCCTTTTTCAATATCTGTTAAATCTATAGTCTCTACAGAGGTATGCATATATCTAAGTGGAATAGAAATCAAAGCAGTCGGTATTCCACTCTTAGTAATCTGAATTGCAAAAGCGTCTGTCCCCCGAGGATTAGTATCAATATCAATCTGATAATTAATATCATAATTTTGAGCTACATTTTTTAACTCTTCATGTAATTTAGGATGCACTTGAGGTCCTAAAGTAATCACCGGTCCCTCACCTAAATTAGAAGTCTCTTCATCAGAAACTCCTGGCATTTCACCATGACAAACATCAATAGCAATTCCAATATCAGGCACAATGCCATAAGTACTAGTTGTAGCACCTCTAACTCCTACC
Organism: Selenihalanaerobacter shriftii; assembly: GCF_900167185.1. Classification (NCBI taxonomy): domain Bacteria; kingdom Bacillati; phylum Bacillota; class Clostridia; order Halanaerobiales; family Halobacteroidaceae; genus Selenihalanaerobacter; species Selenihalanaerobacter shriftii. The sequence goes on along the minus strand of NZ_FUWM01000005.1, from coordinate 168,723 downwards.
TCTTCTTGTACAGTTGCCACTCCATAAACATCTGCTGTATGCCGTAAACGTTGTAATTCTTTAAAACATTCTAAAATCATAGTAACACCGGCTCTATCATCCAATGCCTTACCACTAACTCTATTTCCATTTAGTTCAGTAAAATCTCTTCGAACTATTATTAAATCCCCAATTCTAACTAAATCTTTCACTTCCTCTACACTTCTACCTACATCTACATACATATCTTTTAATTTTGCTGCTTTCTTTCGTTCATTTGCATCTTGTACATGGGGCGGTTTCACACCAATAATCCCTTGTAGAACTTCTTCCCCATAAATTAACACCTCTTGACCAACTAAAGTTCGCTGATCAATTCCACCTACAGTAGTAAATTTTAAGAATCCTTTATCATCTATTTTTTTAACCATCAATCCTATTTCATCCATATGAGCAGCTAACATCACTTTAGGAGCTGCTTCTGAACTGCTTTCTCCTTTCCTTAAGGTAATTAAATTACCTAAAGGGTCTGTTTTAATCTCATCTGTATATTTACTAAATACTTCTCTTACCATTTTAGATAATTTCTCTTCTGAACCTGAAATTCCAGTTTGATTAGATAATTTCTTTAAAAAATCTTTATTTTCCAAATTTAGTCCTCCCTCCATAAAAACTATTTATTAAAATAACTTTCCAAAAATTTAATAAGTACATAAATTAAATCAAATTTAGATATAAAATAGACCATTGGATATATAATTACGAATATAAAGAATACATAGTAGTGATAATAAAATAAAAAGGAGTTGTCAAAATGAATAATAAATTATTTCAGAGCCTAATATTAACTATTATATTCTTGCTTACTCCAATTATAATCAGTAACATAAATTTTAAAACCTATAGAAATCAAATAGTAGAACCAGGAATCCAATTAGAAGAGATAAATCTGGAACCCCTTAACCAACGAGAATTAAAGAAATATTTAAAAAGATTACAAAACAAAGAAGAAATTAATCCTAAAAATGCATATATAGACCCTGATAACAAAAAAATAATTCCTGAAAAATATGGTGCTAAACTTAACATTGAAAGAATGACTAATCAATTATTAACAGCTAGTACTGGAACAAAATTTAACTTAATATCCACTAAAATCAAACCTCTAATCACATCCAAATTTATATTAAAGAACCAAAAAAAATGGATTAACCTTAATAATTTTAAACTTAAAGTAAGCTTTTTAAGCACTTATGCTACCCCTTTACAGAATAATAATTCATCAAGATTAAATAATATTAGTATTGCTTTAAAAGAATTAACCGGTTTAATAATAAACTCCCAAAATTCATTTTCATTTAACCAAGTAATTGGTAGTTTAACAGCTAAAAATGGATACCAACAAGCACCAGCAATTATTAATAATCAATTAAAACCAGCTTATGGTGGAGGTGTTTGTCAAGTTTCATCTACTCTATATAACACTTTATTACAAGCTAATTTAAAGATAGTAGAAAGACATCCTCATTCATTTAAGGTTAATTATGTACCAACAGGTCAGGATGCTACTGTAGTGCCAGGGTTTAAAGATTTAAAATTTAAAAATAATAAAAAGTTTCCAATTACTATTATAGGAAAAATAATAGATAATAAAGTAGTTATTTACTTGCTACAAATACATCAAATAAATTAATTAGATTTCTTATGACAACATGGTTCTTCATCATCGGAATAAACAACAAAGAAACTAAAGATACTTTTACAATCTTTACAAAACCATTTTTCACCCTCTTTCTTTTTTTGACAACAATCACTTAAAATATCTTCTTTAAAATGAGTATTCATAGAACCACAATGATAACACTTAATTCCCATATAATGATGTCCTTTCTATAACCTATTATAAAGACTATAGATAGTTTTAGTCTTAAAACCAGTTCTTATACAAAACTAATCATTAAATAACTTGTAATAAAACAATAATTAAAATTATTAACATTAAAAATAAAACTAATAATGGCCCTAAAGAATCAACATTTAAACTTAATCTTTCTTCTGGCTTATTATCATTCTCTTGCTCTTCTAACAATTCCTCAGCTAAAGCTAACTTAACTTCACCATCAATTAATAGCTTACCATAAATTTTAGGCCCAAACTCGACCATTAAAGTATATCTTTTAGACTCTTCATTAAAGTAAATCTGTGTAATAACCCCTGTAGATATATATTTCCCATTAGTACTAATCAAATTAGCTAAATAAGCCCCTATTTCTCTTGTATCTACAATCTTAACTAAAATTTCATCACCTTCTTGTAAATCCTCAACTTTAGTACCATGAACTGCAGAAATAATAGGAGCACATTTAAGATAAATCGATAATCCCGTTTCCTGTTCATTTTCCTCTACTTCATCTCTTGAATTACTTTCAATAGTAAGTTCCGTCAACTGTTGTATTTGGGCTTTAGTCATCAAATTATCAGCTACATAAACTTTAATTCCTTTATCAAAAATCCCATCCAAAACTTCTTCAATAGCAGCTTTAACATTTCTAGTCTTCTCTTTCTTAACTTCAGTAAATAATTCAAAAATATCTGCTGAATGGAGTTTATTATAAAATGCTTGCCTAATTTCAGTATCGTAAGAATTACTACCTTCTTCTTTAATTTCTTCAATAGTTTGATTAAATGCTTTATTGCTAACTTCTATCCCGATATTTAAAACCTCTCGATTATATGTAGTAACAACGTTTAAATTTAAAAGTTCACCATTTTTCCCATCAGCTATAAAATTTATTAAACCATAAATTTTTCTTGAATGTTCTCCTTGAAATTTAATTTGCAAAGTAAAGAAAGGTTTTGCTACATACTCCACCATATTTAAAGCCTGATTAACATCACCTTCAGCTAAATCTAAAGCCAACTTTGCTTCCACTTCATCAAGATTGCTATTTGCTTGAATGACCTGTAATTTAGAATCCATTTAAACCCCCACCCTATTTAAACTTATATAGTTAAATACACCTTCTAAAATCATATAATATATTATATTTTTTATTTCTGTATATTCTTTAAATAGTCCTTTATTATAGATTAACTTATTGAAAATTTATAAAGGTCAGCTGAATTCAGCTGACCTTTATATTAACTACCTTATTTATTCTGCTTTTAAATTTGATTCTTGATTTGAATCCAAAGCTACTTCTGAATTCAACCTCTCTAAAATCTGTTGCAATCTATTAACTCTTTTTCCATATTCGCCCCAATCTCCTTTACGTAGACTATCCTGTGCTTGGTTATAGAAATTTAAGGCACGTTTAGTTAAGTTTTTAATTCCTATTAAATCCTTATCCTTAATTTTAGCTTTTGGCTGTGTTTCTTTTTCTGGTGGAGCTGTACTCTCAAATATTTTAGCAAAAGCTGCATCTAAATTTCTAGTCATTACTAATTCATCACCATATGCTACTATTACACGCTTCATTTGTGGTAGTTGACTCTGATTAGCTTGTAAATATATAGGCTCTACATATAATATTGATTGCTCAATTGGAATTACTAATAGATTTCCTCGAATTACTCGAGATCCTCTTTGGTTCCATAAACTTAATTTTTGTGATATATTAGAATCTTGATCTATTCGAGCTTCTATCTGCATTGGTCCATAAATTAAACGCTGTTTTGGAAACTTATATAGTATAAGCTTACCATAATCTTCTCCATCAGATTTGGCAGCTAACCAAGAAATCATATTATTCTTTTTAGATGGAGTAAAAGGTAACATTAAAATAAATTCTTCTTTTTCTTCATCAGGTAATTTCATAATTGTGTAATAAGGTTCCATCTGTATACTGCTTCCTGAAAACTTTTCATTAGGAATTGTCCATAAGTCTTCTTTATTATAGAATACTATTGGATCCTCCATATGATATGTTTTATAAAGCTGAGATTGAATCTTAAATAAATCCTCTGGATACCTAATATGCTTCTTTAATCCTTCTGGCATTTGGGTAAATTGTTTAAATAATTGCGGAAATATCTTACTATATGTTTTAGCTAATGGATCTGATTTATCAACTATGTAATAATTAACTTCACCAGTATAAGCATCAATCACAATTTTAACTGAATTCCGAATATAATTAAGCGAATCATTAAATGGTTCAGAATACGGATACATATTAGTAAGTGTATAAGCATCTTGGATCCAATATAATCTTCCATCATCATTTAAGACTAAATAAGGGTCTCCATCATAACCTAAGAATGGAGCTATTCGATTAATCCGTTTTTTAATATTACGATAAAATAGTAAACGGCTATCATCTTGAATATCACTATTAAGAATCAATTTTGCAGTTCCAAATCTAAAAGCAAATGCTAACTTTCTAATAATTGAATTAAGTTCAACTCCACCTGGCCCTTGATAATCATTATATGCGTTATTGTCTCCAACTGGATAATCAAATTCTTTAGATCTATTATTAGCAATTACATAATTGTTAGTCTGCTCTCCAAAATAAATTCTTGGTTCCTTAACCTTTAAATCAAGACTAGATTCTGGTGGTATATTCTTAATCAAAAATTCAGGAAACCCTTCAGAAGTAATTTGATTAACATAATTCATAGCTAACCCAAATCCATGAGTATACTTTAATTTACGATTAATCCAAGTGCTAGCTCGATTAGGTAATTGATCTTGATTTAGTTCTCGTGCTGATAACATTACTTGTCGATATTCACCATTTATGTTATAGCGATCTATATCCACATTACCAAAATTGTAATATAGTCTCATCTCTTGTAATTGGCTATAAGTCTGTTTTAAAGGTCTACTATCCCATAACCGAATATTATTAATAGTTGCAGCATTATCTTTAATATCTTCTGCAATTAGATCTTCATCAACCGGAAACTCCTTTTCTTCGATTTCATCTAAATTATATGCTAATTTGGTAAACTTAATATTATGTTTAATATATGGACTTTCTTTGGCAATTTCATTTGGTTCAACCCTAAACTGCTGTATTAATGCTGGATAAACACTGCCTAAAATAATTGAAACTATGATCAGAGCTACTATTCCACCAAATACTAATTTTAAATTTCTAGTAAAGATACTAATGATCATAAAGATAGCTACTATAGCAGAAATAACTGCTAGAATTTTAAGAGCTAATAAATTAGCATTTATATCAGTATAACTGGCCCCAAAAACGACTCCTCTATCGGAATAAAGTAAGTTATACCTAGATAGCCAATATCCCCCGGCTTTTAACAACATAAATAAAGCTACTAATACTGAAAGATGATATTTAGCTCTAGAATCAGCAGTAATATTTTCACTTAATAAATCTTTTGAGTTAATAAAAAGATAAATTCCTCCTGTAATGACTCCACTTACCACTAACATTGTAGTTAATAATTGATAAGTCAATTTATAAAACGGCAAAGTGAAAATATAGAATCCAATATCATTATTAAAGATAGGATCAGTTATACCGAAAGAACTCCCATTTAAAAACTCTTTGACTATTAACCATGTGTCAGAATTAATACTTCCAAATAAAAGACTAACTAGGACACTTATTCCTAAGAATACCCAAGTCAATCTCTTGCCATTAACCACCTCTAATAATTGATTCCTTTCTGCTGCTAATTGATCATTATCTATATTATTATTTACAAATTTTTCTTTTTCTTTGAAGTTTAAGATCTCTTTCTTAGTCAGTAGTAGATTGATAAAAATAAAGATTGCAAAAAGAATTCCAATGCTAACCTGGCTCCAGACTTTAGTAAAGAAAATAGTCTTAAAGACTGATAGATAGCCGGTATTTGCAAACCATAACCAATCAGTATAAAACTTAATACCAGCAAAGAATAATGAACTAAGAATTAAAACTAAAGCTACTATAATAAAAATTGATCTTCTAATAAACTTCATTTTATCCCTCCTTTCTTAACTACTTTTCTATTCACAATTAATTTCTCCTTCTTATAGTTTGGAATATTCCTCCTGTAATTATACAAATAAACATTAAATCATCAAAAAATAAAGCAGCCAAAATTTTGGCTACTTTATTAACTCAAAGTAAAATTCTTTTTTGTAAATATAAATCTTTACTTACTTGCCTCCAAAACTTTGTCTGCAAATTTGTTCATTTCTCTACTACGTCTACAATTTACACATAAGTTAAAGTTCTCTTCTGGGTAATATGAGAAGTCTTCTTCCTTTAATTTTTCTATCATTCTTTCAGGATTGATATAATCTCCACATTCTTCACACTTTTTAAGTTCAAGTTCTGTATTGAAATATCGGATGTATCTAGTTGCACCTTCATCTTCAACCTCTATAGCACCTGTAGGACAAACTTCAGCACAAGAGGTACATCCTATACAGACATCAGAATTGATGGAGAATGGCGTATCAACCTTAGTCTCATAACCTCTTCCTACAAAGCTTATAGCTCCAGTTCCTACTTCCTCATTACAAGCTCTAACACATCTACCACATACTATACAATCAGAATCTTTAGCTTCAAATCTAGTTTTTGTAACTCCTAATTCTTGTAACTTATCTTTCAGTTTTTCTGATTCTGGAGCCTGAGCTAATAAAAGTTCGCCTATAAGTTGTCGCCTTTCTTTCAACTTTTCTGTTTCAGTTTCAATTACCATGCCATCCTCTGCGTATCTAGTACAGGAAGTGTCTATCTCCGCATTACCATTATTACTTATTTCTACAATACACAATCTACAAGAACCATAATTACTTAAACCTTCATGGTGGCATAAGGTTGGGATATTAATATCCATTTCCTTTGCCAATTTAAGAATGGTCTTTTGTTCCTGTAGCTCAACATCTCTACCGTCAATTGTTACTTTCATTATATCACTCCTTCCCTTTCCTTATTGTGTACTCACTCTTTTATAAATCACATTTCCAGATTCTTCTTTTTCCTCTTCAGAAAGTTCTTCTACACTTATGAACTTCATTGCATTTGTAGGACATCCTGATACACACGATGGTTCTGTTTCCCCATCTTCTATACAGAAGTCACATTTCGTCACAACACCGCCTGCATTATCTTCTTTCAAGATTCCATAAGGACATCCAACTTTGATACACATCTTACAACCTAAACATTTATCATCGTCTACCACAACTGGAGATTCGGAATTTTCTCTACCTATAGCGCCTGTAGGACAAATAGTCTCACAAGGAGCATCTTCACAATGTCGACACTGCCAAAGAATATTAGCTCCTTTTACGTATTCTACACTTATCCTTTGCTGTGGTAGAGGGTCTTCTTGAATAGCTGCCAACAGATTTTTCGAGTCAGAGTGTGCAGTAGCGCACTCTATCTCACATGTATGACATGTCATGCATTTATCTAAGTCAACATGAATTATCTTTTCCATTTTATCCCCTCTTTCCTATGTGCTTAGTCATAATTTCCATCAAACTTTCTTTTATTTCTCAGCAATTCTTATTCCTTGAGTTTATAGATTATCCTTTGACTATCGCATCAACAGGACAAACATCTATACAAGTACCACATTTAGTACACTCACTCTTATCTATAGTATGCTCTTCTTTCGCTTCTCCACTGATAGCATCTACTGGACATACATCTACACAACTAGTACAACCAGTACACTCATCAGTAATATCGTATTCAATTAATGACTTACATACTCCCGCAGGACACTCCCTATCTTCTACATGCGCTTCATATTCACCTTTGAAATAATTTAATGTTGACAATACAGGATTAGGAGCGGTTTGACCTAAACCACATAATGCAGTATCCTTTATAGTTTCACCTAGATTTTTTAATTCATCTAGATCTTCAGCTTTACCTTTACCTTCAGCAATCCTTTCTAGGATATCCAACATTCTCTTAGTACCTTCAGAACAAGGAGTACACTTACCACAAGACTCTGACACTGTAAAGTTTAAGAAGAATCGAGCTACATCTACCATACAAGTGTCTTCATCCATAACGATTAATCCACCTGATCCCATCATTGCTCCAACTTCAACTAATGAATCATAATCTATAGGTAGGTCTGTCTTTTCTTCTGGCAGACAACCTCCAGAAGGACCACCGATCTGTACTGCTTTAAATTCCTTATCATTAGGAATTCCACCACCTATATCGTAAATGACCTCTTTCATTGTAATTCCCATTGGAACTTCAACTAGACCAGTATTATTAATCTTACCTGCTAGAGCAAATACTTTAGTTCCTTTGCTATTCTCAGTTCCAACTGACTTAAATTCTTTAGCACCCTCTTCAATTATCGTTGAAACATTTGCATAAGTTTCTACGTTATTGATATTAGTAGGGTTACCCCATAAACCTTTTTCAGTTGGATACGGAGGTCTAGGTTCTGGCATTCCTCGTCTACCTTCAATGGAAGCCATTAAAGCTGTTTCTTCACCACAAACGAAAGCCCCGGCACCAGCTTTAATATGAACATCAAAACTAAAGTCCGTTCCAAACAAGTTTTCTCCTAATAAACCATGTTCGCGTGCTTGAGCAATAGCCTTCTTCAATCTTTTAATGGCTAGTGGGTACTCAGCTCTAGCATAAATATACCCTTCATCAGAACCAACTGCATAACCGGCAATAACCATACCTTCAAGTACTCTATGAGGATCTCCTTCTAATATACTTCGATCCATAAATGCACCTGGATCTCCTTCATCAGCATTACATACAATATACTTCTTATCACCTTCAGCATCATGAGCAGACTGCCACTTAAGACCTGTTGGAAAACCTCCACCACCACGGCCACGCAAGCCAGCTTCTTTAACTTCATCAATGACTTCCTGAGAGGTCATTTCTGTTAATGCTTTACCTAATGCTTCATAACCACCGGCCACAATATACTCCTCAATCCTTTCTGGATCGATTCGACCACAATTGGCCAATGCTATTCGGCGCTGTTTTTTGTAAACGTCAAGCTCTTTATAAGCTGGAATATTATCCATTACTTTTACCTCCTATCTTATAATTAATCTTCTAACCTCGCAATTGCTAAATTCTCTACAACTTTACCCTCTATAACATGTTCAGCAATAATTTTCTCTACATCATCAACACTTAAATTACCATAAGTAACTCTATCTTCTCCCGGTAACTTAATATCTACTAATGGTTCTTTTTCGCACAGACCTATACAGCCCGTTTGACTGACAGCTACATCTAATTCCCGTTCTTCAACTTCAGTCTCAATAGCTGTCAAAATTTTTCTAGCTCCTGCAGCAATTCCGCAAGTACCGAAGCCAATAATTATTTGCGGTTTTTCAGAGACCAACTCTAATTCTTTACTAAATTTTTCTCTAGATTCTTTCAATTTTGCTAATGATTCCACCTCATTCACCTCCGTCTAAATTATCTTTTACTCTATTTATACTGAGCTAAAATTTCAGAAATTTGACTAGGCACTAATCTTCCATGAGTATCTTCGTTCACCATAATTACCGGTGCTAAACCACAAGCACCAATACAGGCTACTGACTCTACAGTAAATTCAAGGTCTTCTGTCGTCTCACCAGCTTCAATACCTAATTCATTCTGTACAGCTTCTAGAATCTGTGCTCCACCTTTAACATGACAAGCAGTTCCCATACAGACTCTAATAACATTTTCACCTCGAGGTTCTAAATGAAATTGAGAATAAAAAGTAGCTACTCCATAAACCTCACTAAAGAAAATATCTAAACTATCTGCAATTTCTCTTAAAACTGTCTTAGGTAAATAACCATACTCTTCCTGAGCATCCTGTAAGACCGGAATTAAATCTTCTGCTTTCTGCTCATAACTTTCTAAAATCTCTCTTAATGGCGATAGATATTTCTCATTATTCTCCTCTGAACATCCACATTGACAAGCCATTATATAATCCCTCCTTACCTTTTGTAATCAATCTATTATCTTTACTCCTGATTTATTCATAATTAATATTTATTTCATTTTAATTGATAGTATCTTAATTAATCCACCTCCTAGATCAATCAATTATATTAAAAATTAAAATGGATAGCTTACTAGCCCTTATTACTTTTCTCTTTTAAAAAATTGAGGAGCAGATCTGCTCCTCAATTCCATAAAATTTACTTCTTAATTCATAGAATCTATAAAATACTATGACTTAGGAAGTTTTTCTAAACTGATTTAAGAATGAATCACAATATACATCGTTACCTAATAAAATTTCAGCTGTTGCAATAGAATCAACTAATCCTTCATCGTTAGCTTCCATAATAGCTGCATCTAATCCAGCTGCCATAGCCATAACCATGAAAGTACGGTTGATTAACTTCATATTATTACAATTCTGAGACACATTACTTAATCCTAATACAGTTTTAGGAGCAGGGTCAGCCAATAGCTTTACCTGACGAATAGTGTCTAATACTTCAGGAGCATGTTCCTGAGCAACATTAACCGGTAAAATTAGTGGATCAATGAAAATATTCTCCATTGGAATTCCATGAGCATCAGCATTAGCTATAATTTGCATAGCCTTAGCCGTTCTAGTTTCAGAGTCCTTAGGAACTCCTGATTTATCCATAGCTAAACCGATTAATTCTGCCTCATACTCTTTTACTAAAGGTAAAAGTTTATCTAACTTATCTTGTTCAGCAGTTGTAGAATTAATCATAGCAGTTCCTTTATGTACTTCTAAGCCTGCTTCAATAGCATCAATATTAGTAGTATCTAAAGCAACTGGAGCATCAACTTCATCCTGAATAACTTCAACTAACCACTTCATTACTTCCGGTGAATCTTCAACTGCAGGTCCTACGTTAGCATCAAGATAAGTTGCTCCTGCTTCTAATTGCTTCACAGCCCACTCTTGGATAGGCTTTGGATCTTGATTCTTAATAGCTTCACCAATATCATTGAACATTCCATTGATTCTTTCGCCAATTATGATCATTTTGTAAACTCCCCCTTAAATTTTATTAAATTTAGAGTAACTTAGCTAATAGCTATGTCACTTTAAATACTAATCTTCTTTACTTTTCCATTAATTCTGCTATATGCTTATCAAGATTTTCTGCAGTTTCAGGATGCCAAATTACTAATAGATCAGCCCCTGCCTGTAATAATGGTACTGCAGTTAATGTTTCCCATAAAGGACCTCTAACTGATTGCTCTCCCCAACTAGGAAACTCTTCTTTAGATGCTGATGCTTCTTTTGCTTTCCAACCATCTTCACCAATAAAGTTGATTATCGGCATAGATAACATCTTATCATCTCTTAGGGCACCTAAACGAATTCTTTCCATAATCGAATAAGAATACTCCATACCATAACCTAGACCACTGATAATTGGGTCAATAACAATTTTATTCTCTTTAATACCCATATCAGTAAGTAAGATATTTAACTGCTTACATATATTCACATCTACTGGAGACTGAGCAATAATGCTATGTTCATGAATCATACAAGCTCCAGCAATTGTCTTATAATTATCTTCTTCAGCGATTCCAAATAATAAATTCTCACCCTCAGTAGCTTCAGCAACTGCTTTTAGAATTTCATTATCCTTTTCAGAATCACCACAACCAATGATAATTAATGGTACTCCTACTGCATCTAAAACTGCTTGCACAGTCTCAACTACTTCTTCACCAGAAGCATCTTCCCCATTTGGATTAGCACTGTCTAGTTTTAGAGCAAGTAATTCAGCATCATACTCTTCAACAGCTTTCTTAGCCCAATCAACTGGATCTGCCCAAACATCACCCCATACTTCAACTAATGATTCTGGCATATCTACTGGTTCTTCATCATTAATTTCAAACGCCACAACTGGTCTATGAGGAAATTCACCTTCAAAATGTAGGAAAGGAAGTGCAGTTTCACCTCCAACTGTTACTGTAGATGTTCTAGTTCCTCCATCTTCTTCTGTAGCGCCAATAGTTAGTTCTTCTACTTGGCCACTCCACTTTTCTTTTAACATTTCTACTGCCATTTTATACGCCCCTTTCTCTTGTTTTAATAAATTTCTTGATTGGAAGATTTATTTTTAAACCTTTAATCAGCTAAAACAGTCTTTTCTATGATTTCTTTAACAGCTTCTACTGCTGAAGAATCATCTGGTAAATCCACTAATGGTTTACCATGTAAATCATATTCAGCAATTTTAGGATCATGAGGAATTATCCCGATCACTTCTAAACCAGTCTTTTCAATTTCTTCTCCTAATGCTTCAAGTGCATTATCAGGTGTTTTAGTAATTATTAAATATAACTGATCAATTTCAAGTTTAATATTATCTACAATATCTTTAACTCGACCAGCAGAACGGATTCCTCTCGCACTAGCATCACTAATGACAAACAAGATATCTATATCTTGAGTAGTACGTCTACTTAAGTGCTCTAATCCTGCTTCATTATCCATCACTACATATGGATAACCATCACTTAAACTATCTATAAATCCCTTTAAAAGATCATTTGGGTAACAATAACAACCTGGACCAACTGGTCCTCCCATCACTAATAAATCTACATCTTTTTCTTCAACTATTGAACTCTGTAGTTGATATTCCACATAACTAGCTTTATCCATTCCTCCAGGCGGTCTACCTTTCATTTCTTTAAAATCTGTTAATAGTTTAGTTATAGTAGTATGAATATCCATCCCTAATGCTTCATTTAGATTAGCATTTGCATCAGCATCTACAGCTAAAATTGGTCTTGCTTTATTATTAATTAATGTTCTAATTAATAAAGAGCTAAATGTAGTCTTTCCTGTTCCACCTTTTCCCGCTACTGCTATATTCATAATTTTCACCTCTCCACCGTTGATTTAAAAGATTTAGTTGTAAATCTGTTACTCTGTAACAGAAGGAAATAGACTTAAATCGGTATGTGGAATAAACTGTGCTGAAACAAACTCATCCATAAAGTCTTGACTTTGGTCTTCAGCACTTAACTCTAAGTAAGTCATTTTCTTAGCAATTTCTTCTACTCTATCAAAGGCATCTTTCGATAACAGACTTATCTTAGCACCTTTTAAAGAAGTATTCCCCACAAATTTAAATTTATCTGCTGGCAAATCCGGAAGTAATCCTATTTTCTTAGCATCATCTAAATTAATATAATTTCCAAAACCTCCGGCAACTAAGACTTGTTCAATAAAGTCTTCAGTTAATGACATATTTCTAAGCATCATTCTAATACCAGCATAAATCGCTCCCTTAGATCTTAGTAAATTCTTAATATCATTTTCTGTAATTACTATATCCTTATCAATTCCAGCTTCTTCTTTTGGAACCAACACGAATTCTTTTTCATAATCTCTATCTCTTAACCTTTCATGTTCCAACTCTGAATCGAATTTACCAGAACGGTTAATAATTCCCACTTCATTTAATATTGCTATTAGATTTATTAAGCCTGACCCACAGACTCCTATTGGAGGAGCATCATCAATGGTACTATACTTCATCTCATAAGTCTCTTCATCTATATCGAAAAGTTCAATAGCACCAGTCATTGCTCTCATACCATACTCAATTCCTCCCCCTTCAAATGCAGGGCCGGCTGAACAAGAACAAGTCATTAACCAATCCTGATTTCCTAATACTAACTCACCATTAGTACCAATATCAATAAATAAAGTAATCTTATCCTGTTTAGATAACTCTGTAGCTAAGACTCCAGATGTAATATCTCCACCTACAAAACTAGCTACCCCTGGTAAACAATAAACCCACGATTCTTCTTTAATATTGATGCCTAATTCATTAGCTCTTACAGGTGGAATAAAGTTTAAAGTTGGAATATATGGATCCAGTCTAATATTATTTGGATCAATTCCTAAGAATAGATGAGCCATAGTTGTATTACCTGCAAAAACTGCTGTCTTGATATCAGAATGTTCTATACCTTGCTTAGTAGCAGCATTTTCTATTAATTCATTAATGCTTTTAATTATAGATTGATGTAATCTTTCTAAACCACCATCATTTTCTTTAACAAAATTAATTCTACCAATTACATCATCACCATAATTCGCCTGTTTATTATAAGCACCTTCCATTGCTACTGTCTTACCAGTACTTAGATCTACTAAATTTAAAGCCAAAGTAGTAGTTCCAATATCAACAGCAATTCCATAATCAGAATTCTCATCATCTGGCGCACTTAATTCAGCAACCTCATAATTCCCATTAACTGCTGCTAAAGAAACTCCTGTTTCCCAATCATATTCTCGCAAATGAGAAGCTAGTTCTTTTAAAACAGGTAATGGTGTTTTTAAATCTGGTAAATTTCGGTCTCGATTAATTTCAGTATATAATCTTTCTAAATCACTAGCATTATCAACTAATGATGGTTCATTTAATTCTAACTCTAATCTTTGATATAATGGAGACAATTCTACCCTATCATCTATATTTAAATCTTCCTCAGTTAAGTATTCTCCATCTCCCATATCATCATCAAGTAGAATCTGATGTTTACTTAGTCGTGATTCTGGTGGAACTTCTATAACTACATCACTGATTACTTCTGCTTTACATGCCAGGACATAACCTTGTTCTAACTTGTCAGGGGAAAGAATCCCCTGATCAAGTTTATTAACTTTACCTTCTTTAACAATAACCTGGCATTTACCACAGCTTCCAGCCCCACCACAGACTGCTTTAATTTCAACACCAGCATCTGCTGCTAATTCTAATAAATTAGTTCCTGAATCACAATTTATCTCTATCTCATTTGGCAAAAAACTTACAGTATATCCTGCCATTTGTATTCCCCTCCCATTAGTCAAACTGGTTACTATCGGTCAGGTTATGCTCCTAATTCTTGTTCCCATCTACTGGCAATATAACTTGGAATTCCAGAACATTCACGTGGTCCTACAAGAACATCCCAACCAGATGCTTCTTCTAACTTACCACTAATTACTGCTACATGACCTGGAATAATAACCTTTTTATGATTTACTCTATCTTCAATATCAGTTTCCTCAGTCATGATTTCACCAATCTTCTTACCACCAAACTTATCAGCAGCCCAACCAGTAAGTACAGAAGTACCATCTGTATCAATTGGGATAATGTAAGCATCAAGTTTACCACCACTTACATCTCCTTCTACACTATAATAAGATAATGAGAAGTTAGTAGTGATAAATACTGGTGATGTCTCATCAGGTTCACCAACCTCATATACCTTATTTGGTTCAACTGTAACAGGCACTCTTGGATCTGTATAGATATTCTGTCTCACTGTTAATAATGGTAATACTTCAGCTAATTCAAGAGCATTACTTAAGACTACTATACCAGCATACTTAGATACATAAGTACTAGCTTGCATGACCTCTTCTGCAACAGTATCTGCTTCAGTAAATGTTATAGTTGGGAATCCAACAGGTCTAAATTTCTTCTTAATACTTAATCTTCTAATTACTGTCTGATCAGCTAATACTTGAGCTGTATCTCTAGAACCAGAATCAATAACTAAGTTATCATAATCTAAATCTTTTACCTTCTTAGTTAACTCAGCTAAACTATCTAGGTCATCCCCCTTAACAGCTAATGGACATTCATTCTCTTTAGCTAATTCTGTCATTTCTTCATAATTAGCTTCTACTGCAGCATAAATCAACGGATTTCTATCAGCAACTTCTGCTAAAGCTCCCTCAATAGCTGCTGGATCCTGAGAAACTAAAATTAAAGTTCTCTCTGTATTTTCTGCTACTACTTTTACTGCTTCTACAAAAGTATCAGCATCATCAGAATCATTTACAACTGCAATCATACCTAATTCAATTACCTGCCCAACTCTCTCAAAAGTTAAAGCATTAATTTTCTCTATCTTATCGGCAATATCATCCGCACCTTCTTCATCACTCACTGAAATTGCAACCCCTGGTTGATTGAAGAAAGTCTTATCATGTCTAAATAATTCTGTCTCTCCACCTACCTCTATTTCATAATCACCAGTCCCCATAGCAACTGTTTCAATTGGAGGTGCTGAAGCAGCATTTAAAGCCTGCTTTGCCTCATCTGAAACGTCAGGACACTGATCTAATTTAGCCTTTCCTTCTGCTAATTGCATAGCAAAAGCTAAACAAGTAGGAGGTCCACATTCACCACAATTAGTTTGCGGTAATTTCTTATAAATTTCTAATCCTGTTAAACCCATAATCTGATTTCTCCTTTCATATTGTTTTCTTTAGTTTTTTAACATATTTATTTTTATAGAAGATTGAACAGTAATATAGTAAACTGCTTTCTGCTCAATCTTCTATACTTTTTAATTAGTAATTAATAATTATTGGAATCTAAATTATCCCATAAGTGGATCCATTTCCAAAGCAGGATGTCCCTTCTCTTCTAAATATGGCAAGATTTCATCTACAGTCTCTCCTACAGTTTCATCAGCAATCATATCATAGAAGTTATCAAGACCTAGTTCTTCACCACGTCGCTCAATGTCATCCCTTAAATGCTCTTTTAATTCTTTCGGCATCCAAACTATTCTTCTTATACCACCATCACCCTTAACAAACTTAGGGCTAGAAACGTAAGATTTACCGATTCCCATAAATCCTGGAGTCTGATTTCCTCCACCTACTGTACCAGCTAAAGTAGAGAACTTCATACCAACAGGAGTTTGATCAGAAAATTCACGGTTTACAATCATGAAGCCATTTGCTTCTGGAAGCATAGCCATGATTGCCTCAAAACATCCACAAGAAGTCATTGGATTATCTATGATTGAATAAATATTTACTTCTTCAATCTTACCGCTTGATTCCTTATACTGTCTTTCATTACATCCTGTCCATTGCCCATTATGCTCATCTATACATTCACCTAATTCAACAGGCTGGTTAGGTCCAGTTGGTTCAATTTCATAAGCGGCTTTAGCATCTAACCAACTAACTGCTCCACATAATCCAACTCGGTCAGGAGTTACAATACATACGTGATCTGGTGCAAAAGACTGACATAAAGTACAGTCATAGAATACATCTACTGACTCATCAGTTAATTCTCTCATTCTATCGTCACGCTTCGTGTAACGTTCTCGAGCTTCATCTAATACTTCATCAATTTTGTCTTCATCAGTAACAATTCTTACTTGAAGTCTATCAATTAATGATGGATATTCAGACTTAAACTTAGCGTATAAGATGTGACCTATACCCTCAATTGTAAATCCTTTCTCTACAGCTTCTTTACTAATTCGAACCCAGTTGATGTCACGCTGACCTACGTGCCATAATCCTTCACCATAGTTGCAGAAGTAGTGAACTCTTCTTTCAAATACACCTTCAAAATCCTCTTCCATATTTCGACCATAAACATCAACCATGATTCCTAATGGTAACTTGTCACCATCTTCAATATCATCAATGTCTGGTCCGATTACTTCTACTTTTCCATCCTCTATTTCCTCTTTTTCTCTCATCTTTACTAACTCACATGCTGGAGTTCTTTGTCCACCGAACTCAACATACATACCATCACTTCTGATTTGCTCTCCTTCAAAAGCAGGTCCTACAGTAATTGGTACTGGAATATCTACAATTTCAATATGAATATCCTGTAATTCAAGTCCTAATAGAACTGCTTCCTCATAGTCCTTTTCAGTTACAAACCAATCAGGAACTTCTTGTACATCCTGGTCAGTGATAACTGGTAATCCTAAATGGTTAGCTGCCATTCCAGCTGCAATTCTAACCTCATCTAGATCGCCTAAAACAAGTACGAATGCTTTAATTCTATCTCTAATATAAGTTAAAATAGCTTCATAGTCACCACGTTCTTCACCACCAAAAGCTAATGCTGCTCTTACAGCAAAGTTAACAACGTGGATTACCTGAGTAAAATGACCTAAAGGAATAGTTAAGTAATCAAGACCGATCTTAACATCCTCTTCAATTAATTGCTCAATAATTTGGTCATTAAGAACTGTTAAAATACCTTTTCCTTGTAAGTCCTTAACTAACTCAGCAGCCTCTTCACTGCTACGAGCTTTACCAACAAGTAATGCAATACCAGGAATAGTACCGTCTACTAAAGGTACCCCTAATTCTCTTAATACACCATCACTTACAAATCCTGTGTATACCTCATCTTCGTAAGGATCTTCATCTCCAATATACTTTAAGGCCTCAATAATCTCAGCTGATATAGCTGTTAATTCACCAGCCATTTTAGCATTTTCAAAGTCAAATTCATGCTTTAGATTCTTCTTAAATTTATTTAGGATTCTTGGTAATTGTCCAAGCTTAGTTACCTTTGTTCCTTCTAATCCTGAAATAACAGGCAATTCATATCCAGTATCAGGATAAGCTATCTCAGTATCTGGACCATACTCATTAAGTGCCTGATTAAGCCGAAGTTCAGCAAAGCTAGTAGCAACTATAGTCCCTTCAATCGCTGCTTTACATACATCTATAGACATTTTATCTCCTCCTTATACTTAAACATTTTCATTTACGCTTCTTTAGCTTTAGCCTTCATTTCTAATAACCAGTTACGTTCATCAATCTCTGCTATTAACTTTTCAGCAGCAACTTTAGGATCTTTTTCAATAATGAAGTAACCGTCTAGTACATCCTTAGCAATCTTAGTACCGACCTCAGTTACTAAAGAACTACCAGTAATTGGCACATCAACTCCAACATGAGTAGGTAATCCTAATGAAACTGCCCACGAACCAATAGACACAGCCTTTTCATGCATGGCTTCAGGTGCACTAGCAACTAATGGTAAATCACCGATATCTACACCTAAATAATTAGCAATAGCTGTACCTAATTCAACCGCTCTGGAGTTGTCAACACAAGAACCCATATGTAAGATTAATGGTAATTCCATTCCAAGAGCATCAGCTGCTTCACTGAAGAATTTCTTAAGTCCTTCACCTGCATACTTTTCAACTGCTTCTGGAAGTAATAGACCATTCTTACCGAATGCATTGGCTACACATCCAGTAGCTACACATAACACATCATTCTTAGCTAACTCTTTAGCAACTTCCACATGATTTCTATCTTGTGGTGTCTTAACATTATTACAACCAGCAAATACTGCTATACCTCTAATATCTCCAGCAGCAATTGCATCGGTAATTACACTTATTGGCTCTTCTTCGTTAATTTTACTGAAAGCATCCATAAGTGCTTCTACACTAAATCCAGCCATTAACTTACTCTTATGATCTGGAATATTAACTGTATCTGGATTACGTCTACCATAAGCATCTATTGCAGTTCTAACTATCTCTTCTGCATCTTGATCAGCAGTAGTATCACTGAACTGAATATGTCTTGCTCCAGGAATCTTAACATGTGGCATAGTTGTAATCAATTCAGTATGGAAGCAATCAGTTACATTCTTTAATGATGGCATAATACACTGAATATCTACTACCATAGCATCTGCTGCTCCAGTCATGATTGCTAGCTCTTGAGAAGCATAGTTAGCTACTAATGGAGCACCCTGCCTCATTAAGAGCTCATTTCCTGTACAACAAATACCAACAACATTAATTCCATTTTCAGCCCCTGCTTCTTTTGCTTCATCTTCTAATGCTCTAGCCGTTTCTATTACCTTTTCACTTAAAACTGGTTCGTGACCATGAACTACTAAGTTAACCGCATTCTCATCTAAGACTCCTAAGTTAGCTTCAGACTCAACTACTTGTGGAGTTCCGAAGAATATATCTGATAAGTCAGTTCCTATAGTACAGCCAACAAAGTCAGCTAATGCAGCCTTCAAACCTCCAAAAATCAAGTTTACTGGGTCAGCATCCATCCCCATTGCTGTTCTATGAATAGCTTGATTAATAACATCATTAATTCCAGTAGCAATAATATCGCACTCTTTAAATAATTCGTAACGAATTTCTGGTACCATTGGCTTTAAGAAACTCATTTCCTCACCATGGTATCCAATGAAGTTACCTACTGCTTCTTCGGCTACCTCTTTAGTTAACTCGTTTACATCTTTACCTTCAGTTTCTAATCCTAACTTATTGGCAACCTTCATTAATTTCTCTTCATCTTTCACTTCATAACCTTCAATATGACCAGCAGCTACCTCTCTTAATAACTCTGCTACGTGACGAGCATGATCAGAGTGAGAAGCAGTACCACCTACAATTGTTCTTACTAAGTTACGAGCTACAACTGAATAATCTCTAACTCCACAAATCCCTTCACTAGGCCCTTCGCCAAATGGATCAATTCTACAAGGTCCTTGTAAACAGTTCGTACAGCAAAGTCCAGTACTTCCAAAACCACACTGTGGTTGCATCGCTTCATAGCGATCCCAAATTGTCTCCATTCCTTTATCTGCTGCTAGCTGAAGCATTTCTTGACTAGCAGGATCTTGTGATTTAGATTCAAAACTCATATATCTGTCAACCTCCTTGTTCTTATTTTCAGAAAATTATGTTTTTAAAAATTAAGTATTTTGAGTACACTTTATACTTCTTCACACACCAAATTATCTGTTAAGCTTATGTCTGCACATCCTGATCTGGCGAATTCTCATCAAGGCAACAATTACACTTTTAGTCCTCATGAAAACCTTACCTTCCCCTCATCAACACTTAATGCTCCCTGACATACATCTATGCAAGGAGTATTCATAATGGAAGCAATGTAATGAAAAGTCCCTTGCGCCTTCTGAGAATAATTAAATTTGTAGATAAGGTGTCAACTCATTTACCTTATTTATCACCTACTTCCTTTAAAAGATTATTATATATATCTTTCATGCTGGGTCTTAGTGCTTCAGATATCTTATCCTGTTGCTGTCTTTTCATAGCAGATGTAATTACGTCTTGACTAAATGGTATAAATCCTAGTATATCCTCAGCCTGAAAGTGATTCACAACAAATTTCTTAGCTTCTTCATCATAAACCTTATTTACTATAGTCTTAACCAAAGGAATATCTAAATCCCTAGCCATTTCCTTTACTGTTTCAGCAGTTTCAATGCTTACTTGGCTAGGTTCAATAATAGTAATTAAACAATCTACTGCTTGAGCTGTACCTCGACTTAAATGCTCAATTCCAGCTCCCATATCCAAGATTACTACATCATTCTTTTCCATTAATAATGAGTCCATTAAAGAACGGAGAAAAGAGTTTTCTTTACAATAGCACTCTGAACCACCTTGTTTGATATCTCCCATTCTTAAGAATTTAACATTATTTAAGTCATATGCATAATCATCTAATACATATTCAACTTTAGGATTTAAACTAACTAAAGATCCTCCTCCAGCATTCTTTGCTTTAATTACATCCTCTAATTCAACTAAGGGTTTAATATTTTCTGCTTCTTCACCTGATATTCCTAAAGCAGTTGCTAAATTGGCATCTGGATCTGCATCAACAGCAAATATTTGATAACCATTCTGTGCAAACATCTTACTCAGATTTGCTGTTACTGTTGTTTTACCTACTCCACCTTTTCCTGAAATTGCTATCTTCATCTCTTACCACACCTCTTTCATTATTTTTTATAATATTACATAAAAATTATTATATTTTAAAATTTTCTGAATAGTAAGATCAATTAATATATTTCTATATCTAGAAGTTTAAATATTCTTAGGTAATTTTTTCTACAAAAATTAAAAAAATATAATGCATATCCACAATAATTTCCCAATATCATATAAGACCCTTAATTAAATCATGATATTTATCATTGCATTGTATATTTTTGTTTTGTTATAATTATATTTCTCTTTCTTTAATGGAATTCCTGCAAAAAAATAAGTTTTTTTCTTCACAATTCAATTTATGTATTTATTTTACATGGGATTTATTATTCTACCTGTAAATTCATAGTAGGAACCACTTTGTCCTTCTCTGAATAAACAAAATATTTTCCTCCTCCTAACTGAGCAATAGACTTTAAATTAATTTCTACTTTTTCTTGAGGATTCCCTACATACAAGATATGCACTCTTATTCCTTGTCCTCGCAACCTGTTCGCAACTCTGCCAGGCATAATATTACCTGTGTCTTTACCATCAGTAACTAATAAAATATGATTATTCCCCTCTAAATTGACCAAATCTCTACTGGCTTCTATTAAAGCTTTTCCAATTGGTGACTTACCTGCAGGGTTTAATTGTTTAACTTTTTCTAATAATTTATTTCTATTATTAGTAGTTGCTTTTACATTCAAATTAGTAGTCTTATGTTTCGAATTTTTTGCTCCAAAAATTCTTAAACCTACGTTTACATTACTTGGTATAGACTCTATAATATCAATTAACACTTTTTTAGATCTTAAATACTTTCTATCTTCTGCTACTTTTCCCCACATACTACCTGAAACATCCCAAACTATTTCTACATTATGAGCCTCAACAAAAGTAGGTAATTGTTCCTTATTTACTTTAACCTCTTGTACCTTATCAATCGGTAATCCGATTATTCCTATGATAGCCACCAACAAAAATAATATTATGACCAATAAAGTCATATTATGCTTAATCCTCAATTTTGTCCCTCCTTTTTTAAACTCTCCATACCATCCTATTCAATTAGTTATTAAAATATAACAAATATAAAAAAAGACACCTAATTTAATTAGGCGCCTTCTAAGTTAAGCTATACATGTTCTATCTTTTCCTTCTTTTTTCGCTCGATATAAAGCTTTATCTGCTTCACTAATAAACTCTTTTTGTGATAAAGCCTGATTATAAGTTGATACTCCAATACTAACCGTTACATTCAATTCTAATCCATCATCTTTAACTACCATTTCTCTAACAGATTCATTTATTCTAAATCCAACATCTTCAGCACCTTTTGTACTCGTAGCTGGTAAAATAATAACAAATTCTTCTCCTCCATATCTAGCAACAACATCTATATCCCTAATAATAGACTTTAAATTTTTAGCTAATTCTTTTAAGACTTTATCTCCTACTTGATGTCCATAAGTGTCATTAAAATCTTTAAAATTATCTATATCTAATAAAATTAATGACAACTCTTGCCCGTATCTTTTGGCTCTATTAATTTCATCAGCCAAAGCTTCTTGAAAGTAACTATGATTATATAACTGAGTTAAGCCATCCCTGATAGCTATCTCTTCCATTCTATTATACATTTTAGCATTCTCTAAAGCAATTGCTACTTGGTTAGTTAAAGTTGTTAAAAAACGTTCATCTTCTTTGCTAAAACTATGAGCCATTAAAGTATTGATAGCTAATATTACTCCTATTATTTCATCTCTTACTTTAAGAGGGACTGCTATAGCTGACTTTATTTCTGGCATTCCTAAGTCTTCTTTAATTTGTTGTGGCACTTGATTATATACAACTGGTTTTTTACTTTCAAGAGTCTCTTTAGCAAAAACACAGGCTTTTATATCTAATGCCCCTTTCCTTTTACATTTTGCTAATAAACCTCGACTAGCTTCTAATTTTAATTTTTTATTATCCTTATCAAATAACATTACTGCACAAGAGGAAACTCCCATCGTCCCAACTATCACATCAATCGTTAAATCTAATACTTGCTCCAAATTTAAAGTTGAGTTAATCGTCTTACTAATTCTTTGTAAAGTAGTTAATTCTGCCACATTACGCTGCATTTTTTCGAATAACTGATTCTTTTTAATCAAATATGATGCTTGACTCGCTAATCTATTTAAGACATCTAAATCCTCATTGCTAAATTTAGTATTATTTACTACAAATAATATTCCAATTACTTCATCATTTTCAATTAATGGAGTAGCCAAAAAAGTTTCATAACCACCCTCTTTAATAAATTGAAGCTCTGAATTAAAATCTAAGTTATTCTTAATAATTGATTGACGTTCTTCTACTATCGCTTCAAATATTCCTTCCTCTATTTTTTCTGGAATCAACTTTTGATTAAAGTTCTTCAAAAATTTATGACAAATTCTATTTGAGTCATCTTCCAAAGTTATAATTCCTCCAGAATCTACATCCAATGCTTCACAAGTAATTTTAACTATTGACTCTAAAGTCTGATATAAGTTTGTTCCTGAATTAATTTCTTTCCCCATTTTATAAAGACCATCTAATTTCTTTAAAGATCTATTTAAGTTATTAAGTTTTCTATCCTGCTTTTTTATTTTTAGTCTATTTAATTCTTTATTTGTTTCTTCTTTTCTTAATTTATTAAATAGGAACAGTAGCAATAATATACCTAATAAATTTAAACTAATCTTAGTGAATATAAGTGTACTATCAGACATATTGGAATGATAGATAGTATTAACTGTTAAGAGTAAGTATAATATACTTATTGGAATATAATTTTTAAAGAATATTATTTTGAATGTTTTTTTATCCTCCAAGATTAATTTAATTTTAAAGAATCCAGAAACCAGACCTAAAGTTAAAATATTAGCAACATTTATTAAGTTAATCTGTTGTTCATTTATTATAAAGTTATAACCACCAAAAATCCCTGCTACTAATCCACCACTTATGGGACCGCCTAATAATCCTGCCAAAACTACTCCTAAATCTTTAATTCCGAAAAATAATACTTTATTTGCCCCTTGTAATATATCTCCAATAATCCCTGTTAAACTAAATAAACCAATCAATATTAAACTATCATTGATGCTGATTTCCTTCCTACTTTTAAATAATATCTTTTTAAAACTATCTAACTGAAATACAGAATAAATAGCCCCAATTAACATTATGACTTTAATAAGAAGTATTATTTTTAATTTCATAATCATAATATCCCTTCTTTACAACTTTTTTAAATAAATTCACATACAACAATCTCACAATGGTTTATATAGATTATAAGTTTACTATATTCCAGTATGATATTCCAACTTTATATTATAATTAACTTTTGAAGGTGATTCGTTACATTAATATAATCTAAAGTCATCCATTATAGAATCACCCCTTTAAATACTTTAACAGCATTAAGGGGGTGATTCAGTGCTTTAATTTTATGATTTTACAATATTAATCTAACTCATAAGCTAATAGAATTACCTTTTTACCTTTACGATCTTCTAAAGCCCTTTCCATCTTATTTAGCTTTTGTAATTCTTGCTCATCTAAATTAGTGAATTTAACATCTTCCCTATTCATTATAATCAACTCCTTTATTTAATAATTTAATATTATTCTGTGTAAAAGAGTCAATTTTAATGTATAAGCCTCCATAAACTTAAATTACCTTACCTTGATCAAACTTATTACTTTTTTTAGGAGCACATTTAAATGCTAAATTTACTACCTCAATTGCTGAATCTTCATATTTTAACTCTATATTCTTTCTTTTATCTAAATACTTACCTTCTTGGGTAATATCCTTAATCTTGTCAGCCCAACCACCAGTTCCTTCAAAAACAATTACTGGTTTACTTAATAAGTAGGCACTAGAGACTTCATTGAAAGTACCATTACCCCCATTAATCATAATTACAACATCTGAAGATCTAATTAAAACATTGCTTCTAATATCAAACCCTAATCCCGTAGTTAAAGCCAAATCCAGATAATCATTAGCATCTTCTTGAGTTAAACCGGGCATAATCCCCACTGTAAACCCTCCATGTTCTTTAGCACCTTTAGATACTGCTTCCATAACTCCATCACGACCACCGCTTAAAAGAATTCCTTTCTTTAAAGCAATCTCTTTTCCTACTTGATAAGCCTTCTTCTTCACCTCTTTGGAAATTTTTCCTGATTTCCCGATCACTCCTACTCTGATGCTCATAATTATCCTCCCTAGTTTACTCCCATAATGTCAAGCCTGTTACTTTATCTAAACCTCTTTTAAATGGTTCACCTGCAAACTCTTCAATAATATATTCTCCTGCAAAAATAATAGTCCCTGAACTTAAATGTCCACCAAACATCTCTCCTTTTTCATTACCAAAGGATATATGGGCATGAATCATTGGCTTTGCATCTTTTAAAGATATATTCCCAGTACAATTTGCTATCTCCAGTTTTTCATCAAATATTTCATCATAATATTCTTGTTCTTCTTGGTCATAAAACGATATAACTCCTTGCTTAACTGCTCCAATAACTGTAACTTTCCCTGCTTTTATCTTTTTTTCTTTAACTATTTCAGTCAGTTCTTCAATTAAGTCTGCTCCATAAGGTAATCTTCCCATATAAACATTCTTTACTTCATATTCTTTCAACATAACCTTCTCCTCCTTAATTGTATGTTTATTAAATTTATTTATACTTTAGTCTTCACTAGTAGTCTGTAATTCTTTAATATACTTTTTAGCTCTTTCACTTTGAGTCTGATTAACATCAAAACTAATTACTTCTTCCCAGGCTTCAATCGCTAATTTAAACTTTTCCTTCTTTTGATAATACTTGCCTAAATTTAAATAAGCAGTAACTAATTGTCCATCTCTTACTTTCTGAGGATGCTTGTTCGCTGTCTTAATAATATAATTCAAATCTTTTTTAGCTAAATCCAATCTATGAAAAATAAAATCAGGTAAATAAAGACTATTAACTCCTCTAACTAATCTGGTTTCTATATTATTAGGTGAAGCTTTAACAGCTTGGTCTAAAATCTTAATTCCTTTTTTAGAATAATATATCTTCCCTAATGCAAAAGCATATCTTCCTTTCAAAGTTAAAGCACTACCATACCAGGCCCTAATAGTAGGAGTATTTTTAATATTTTTGGCCTTCTTTAAACTTTTGATTGCCTTAGGTACTGCTTTTTCATTACCTAACGCTGCTTCTTGATGATATAAACGACCTAATTCCTTTAAAATTTCTACCTTCTTGCCAGGATTAGTTACCTTTGTTAGCTTAGATTGTAAAGTTGTAAGCTTATCCTTCCGATCTACTTTATCCTTAGCTATAGCTACTGAACTAAATACTAATATTAAAATTAAAAAAATTAGGATTAATTTCTGCCTCATAATGTGCTCCCCCTGTTATTAATCTATTCGATAATCGTCTTTATTTAAAGTATATTCTTCTCCACTATTTTCTTTAGAATCATCTTGTTCAATAGTAGAATCCTTATTCAAATCATAATCACTCAATTCTTGCAAAAAGAAATTCCAAGCAAATGTTAAAATAGCCGCATCATCAAGCCAACCCAATAATGGTATGAAATCACTAACTAAATCAATTGGAGAAATAACATAAATAATTGGAATAAACAATAATAATTTCTTGAATTTGGGTACATCTTTGTCTTTTAAAAATTTTATTACGTTTTTTATTAACTGCCCCCACTTCAAAAGCGATAACCTTTTCGACATTATAATATTAACCTCCATTAGATAGCTCTTTTATCTATATTATGCTATTTTTAAGAGTAAAAAATTAAAATATATCTAGTTAATTATTTTCTATGAAAATTTCATTAAACCTCTATTTATTTATAAAAAAACTATTATCGTTAATTATTACCATAGATAGTTTACATCATTAAATTTTATTATGAAATAAACCCTTTAAATTTATTAATAAAACCTTTTATTCCTTTAACTTCTTCAGAAGCTTCTTCTTCTAAAAAATGGTTAGAGACTATATCTTTAATCCCTTTACTAGCTTTAGATCTAGGATGTGATAATAAAAGTAACTCCTTCTTTTTTATAGCCTTTAGCACATTTAAATCCATTGCAATATATCCTATAAAATCAATATCTAGCCCTATGTATTCCTTTACTACCTGCTTCATTTTATTAGCAACTTTTGTAGCTTCTTCTTTATCATCGGCTTTATTTACTACTAATTTAATCTTAATATCTTTCTCTAAATTAGAAGCCACCTTAATAATAGAGTAAGCATCTATAATACAATGAGGTTCAGGAGTAGTAACTACAATCGTTTCATCAGCTGCTAACAAGAAATTTGTTACATTCTCTGAAACTCCAGCAGCAGTATCAATTAAGATTAAATCAGAATATTCATCTAATTGATTGAAACTAGATATTAATTTGCTAAACTGTACTTCTTCTAACTTGGTTAATGCTTGAAAACCTGAGCCACCTGGGACTAAAACTACTCCTTCAGGACCTTCCTCAACTACTTCAATTAAAGCTTTTCTCCCATCGATTACATCACCTAAATTATATTCGGCATTTATATTTAATAGAATATCTAGATTAGCAGTACCTAAATCTGCATCTATGACACTTACTCGTTTATCATTTTGTGCTAAAGCTACTGCCAGATTACTAACAAATGTTGACTTGCCGACACCTCCTTTACCACTGGTCACTGCTATTACTTTAGCCATATTCTCTTTACTATACTGACGTTTATTCCTTGAAATGCCATCAGGTTTAATAATTTTAAATATTTCTTGGTCTAAATCTCTATCAATTATTTCCGACTTGAATTTAGAATCTTTCCCAATCCTTTTAGCTGTTACTTCTATTTTAGTTCCTACTCCTAGTAAAATAGGCTGTTTTTCTTGATAAGGAATAGAAATTACTAAATGATTAGAGTCGATTTCTAATACTTGACTTTTATATACTTCTTTAAAGTATTTAGACTCAGCATCTAATTCAATTATCTGATTAATATCTAAGTTTAATTTAGTCATTAATACCTCCCCCACATAAAATAGATTCTTTTATAATTATAAGTTATTTTACCATTCTTCTACAACCATTCTATATATATAACTTTTTCTACAAATATTCCCGTTTTTCCTTTGATAATAAAAAATAAAAAGACGAGGCTTAAATTTAGCTCTCGTCTCTAAAATTTATTCTGTTTCATATTCGATTGGATCTTTAACCCCTATCTTGTCAAATGCTTTCAATCTAATCTTACAAGATGGACATTTACCACAAGCTTTCTCCTCACCTCTATAACAAGTAGTAGTTAAGTTATATGGTGCTTTAAGCTCTAATCCAATCTCAATTGTTTCTACCTTTGTTTTATCTATTAATGGAGTCTTAATTTGGACCGAATCTCCTTCAACTCCAGCTTTTGTCCCCACATCTATTGTCTTTTGGTAAGCTTCAATAAATTCTGGTCTACAATCTGGATAACCACTATAATCTATACTGGAGATTCCAATATAAACTGCTTCTGCTCCTACTCCTTCTGCTAAACTAACTGCATAACTTAAAAAAAGCATATTTCGAGCCGGAACATAAGTATCTGGAATACCTTCTGTTTCATCTTCAGGAATATCAACTTCATCATTTGTTAAAGCCGATTCTCCTATATTGTCTACTCGTACAAATAGATGATTTTCTTTAGGAATCCCTAATTCTTCTCTAATCAATTTAGATTGTTCGATTTCTCTACTATGTTTTTGACCATATAAAAAGGATAAAGGATATACTTCATACCCTTCATCTAAAGCAATACTAAGACAAGTAGTACTGTCTAATCCTCCAGAACTTAGCACAATAGCCTTTTTGTTCATATGTTAACGCTCCTTTCTATTATTAAATTATACTCCCTTCATTTCTTCATCCCAAATTATCTTATGTAATTGTAACTGTAATCTACATTTATTTAATTCTGGACTTTCTAATAACCATTTAACCAGTAAATTAGGTTCTAATCTTTTAAATATAGGTGAAAAAATAATATTAACTTTTTTTTGTAATTCTTTATCTATTATTACATTCTTAGCAAATAGAAAATCCTCTTTATCTCCTATTACAAATTTTAGATCATCTTTTTTACTAATTCTTTGTAAATTTTCATAAATAACCTCTGAATTATTATCAAATTCACCACTACTTGGCAATTTAAAATCCATAACTACTTTGATATTATCAAGTTCAAATCCTTCTAGATCAACAGCCCCGTTAGTCTCAATGCTAACTTCATAACCTTCTTTAAATAATTTATTAATTAAAGTTTGAATATTACTCTGGAATAATGGTTCTCCACCAGTTAAGCATACATAATCATTATTTAAATCAATTACTTTAGTTATAACTTCATCAATACTTAACTCTTCTCCCTTTTTATAAGCATACTCAGTATCACAATAACTACATCTTAAATTACATCCAGTCAACCTAATGAATGTTGTAGGAAAGCCACTATAAGTACTTTCTCCTTGAATACTTGAAAATATATTATTTACTAACACCTATAATCCCTCATTCATAATATTTCTATTTAAAGTAACATAACTTTTTGGAGTTTCCCAAAGTTTTATTTCATATAATTCACAGTCATACTCAATAAATTTACCTTCTAATCTTTCCCAAATCCAATAAGCCAATTTTTCACAAGATGTATTAAAATCTAAAACTTCATTTAAATACTGATGATCCAATTTATCTAATATTAATTCTTTGCCCAAAGACTTTAAATCCTTAAAATCTATAGCTAAATACTTTTCTTCTCCTACATACCCTAAAACAGAAACTTCTAATTTATATCTATGTCCATGTAAATTAGAACAATCCCCATCATAATTTTTTAAATTATGTGCCGCATCAAATTCAAATTCTCTAGTAATAACTATCGGTCTCTTCATTACTTAGTCCTCCTTATACCTATTACCCTTATTATCATTCTTTATTAGAGTAGGTATAACCTTCATCTAATATCAAATTTGGTAAAGTTACACAACCAGTAGAACTAGCAATTAAATTTTCTTTGCCAGCCCTTGTATAAATTCCAGCAAAAGATAAATCATAAGCAAATAATCCTAAGGTATATTTGAATGATTCTATTTTTAACTGATTATTATCAAAAACCACCATATCTTCTTCTGGAATTCGACAAAACTCTTGAACCAAATATTCTCCTGGCTTTATTCCATTTAATCTTTCTCCCCATTCATCTTGAGTTAAATCACAGCCAATATGTACACCTGTAGCGCCATAAAAATCTAATGGTTTTAAAACTAAACCTTCTCTATTTCTTCTAATATGTTCTAATTTTTCTTTATTAGAACTTATAATATCCGTTTTAGGAATATACTTATTAATAAATTCTCGATCATTTTCATTTAAAAAATTTGTCTTTTCTTCATCATGCAAGATAGCAAAGATTATTTTATTATGAATAATTTGTGATCTAAAAGATCCTACTATACAAACCGCTTGGTCTTGATATGCCTTTAATAAGTCTTTTACTTCAGAATATCGTTTCATTATATCAGTAGTAACAGCTCGACGATAAATCAAATCAATTCTTGTCTCCTGATAATAGAGTTTATCTTCATTATATTCGAGTTCTCTAGGATCTACAATGACTACTTCATATCCTTGTTCAGTTAATAATTCTTTAAAATATTCAAACTCACTAACCATACCTAAATTATTAAAATCCATAATTGCTATATTTGGTTTAACAATATCAGAATCAAACTTCTCATAATTATTTAGCATAGTATCAATCCAACTTTGCAACAATTCATGATAACTAAAATCATAACCATGTTTTTGAGTTAGATCTTGAATCCCTGCTGATTGTAGAAATATTTCTTCTAAAGTATTAGTTTTAACCATACCCGAAGAGCCATCAGCATTTAATTCACAAAACTTAAAATTCCCTTGCCCGTAATAAAAAATATCAAATCTACCCATAGGTACCGGATTATTATATCCTGGGTCCATCAAAATTAATTCTTCTAATTTCTGAGAAAAACCAAAATATGATCTAAAATCCTCATCTATTAAGTATCTATCAATTACCTTTTTTAAAATACTTCCTAAACCATTAACTAATTTATTAAAATTATCTATCGCTTTCTGACCAAAGAATAACGGTTGATATAAGATAGGAATTACTTCGCCATTATAATAGATTTCTTCTTCACCTAACTCTTTACAAACTCTTTTAAAATCTTGATTATACTTCTCTGGTTCTCTTGCTAATAACTGCTGATATTCAGCATTAACCTGCTCTAACACCACTATTCCTCCTTATTATCTATCCTCGAATTTAGAATTAACCAATCTAATGCTTCACGCTTACTATAACCATCTCTTAATTTTTCTCTAGTTATAGCCACAGGATTCTTACCCTCAGTAAGTAATTCTTCAAAAGGAGTTAAATACTCTTTTTCAGCAGCTGACAAACCTGTTTTAGATATTTCCACTAATTCTTTACCTAATTCTAATACTTGATAATCTCCAATCTCAGCTTCTAAACCTCTCTTAACTACATCTTCTCTAGCTGCTAATACTTCTTCATAAGTTAATTGATTAACAATTTTATAAACTTCTTCTAAATTTTCACTATCGTATAATAACCCTTTCCAAAATGCTACGGCAGCAAAAGTCAATTCTGGTGATAAAGAATCCATCATTCTAATTTCTATAAAATTCTTTGCTCTAACATCTGGAAAGAACATAGTTAAAACATGTTCTAACTCTTCTTGACCTAGTTCTTTTGTAGTAAATACTTCTCGGCATGTCTTATCACCTGTGGATATAAATCCGTCTCCAGTTTTTAATAGGATAGGTGGTCTACTTAATATATATTCTGCATATTTTCGATATCCAAAATCTTTATCGAAAGCTTCTTTTATAGTTCCAGCTCGGTCTGGATCACAATTAGACCAAATATCAGTCCGAATATTATGCTCTACATACTCCGCTCCTTCAAAATAAGCAGCATTATCAAATAAAGCTGCAATTGCTGGAGCCAAAGCATTAGCAATTCTAAATTTCTTAACAAAGTCTTCTTCATTTATATAGTCAGCAGCTATTTGAATTGATGCTGAGCCCTTCATCATGTTATGAGCATATTTCCCCTTCTCAGCTAAATAATTAGACATAATCTTATAACGTTGTTTGGGATTCCAGTCAATTTCAGCAATTGCATTTTCAATCTGGTAACCAGCAGCCACTAATAATTGATTATTTTCATCCAAAATAGGAATTAAATCTGATAGAAAATCAAAATATTTATTTTCTAATTCTGCTATCTTACATTGAGGAGCAATACTGATTTCTAACTGTCCACCAGGCTCTAATGTAATTACTGCATCTTTCCTACTAGCCTGAATTAATGCATCTCCTTCTTTTTTACCTTCCCAACCTCTTTGAACTATCTGATAAAGAATCTGTTCTATACCAGATTCATCAGAATAAGAAATCGTTTCCAACGTTTGCTTATCAACTACAAAATGTTCTACTTCTAATCCTAAGCCCTCAGTTCCTAATTCTTTCTCACTTGATTTAAAATAAGATTCAAACTTATCTAATTGCTTTTGATACTCCATTTTTTCACCTCATTTTATACTTAATCTATTATTACTTTATTTATTTATAGTACCAATTGTCAATGATAATAATCATTTGTATTATATTGCCATCTTTAATAACATTATAATATATGATACTATAATAATTATAATCTTTATCCCTAATAATAATTAAACATACTCTATTATTAAAATAATTTCAAATAAATATTGACATTCAATTTTAAAATTAGTATTCTATATAAAGAGAAGTAAAATACATAATCATAAGGAGGTTATAATCGTGGAATATAACTTTGTACATGCTTGCATCAGGGTGTTAAATCTTGAAAAATCAATAAAATTTTATAAAGAAGCTTTAGACTTAGAAATAGCTAGAAAAAGAGACTTTCCAAAATATGAATTTACTTTAGTCTTTATGAAGAACCAAAATAATGATTTTGAAATTGAATTAACCTATAATTATGACCGTAAAGAACCTTATACTATTGGCGATGGCTTTAGTCATCTTGCTGTTACAGTTAAAGATATTCAAGCCGCTTATAAAAAACACAAAAAATCAGGCTATGAAGTTAGCGACCTTAAAAGTTTAAGCGAAGAAGCTGAAGGTGGTTATTACTTTTTAACTGACCCTGATGGTTACCGTATTGAAGTTATCCAAGAATAATATTAAACTTCCAATTAATAGCCTCCTGAATTCAGGAGGCTATTTTGAATTTATGTATTACTTATATTAATTATATTTTAACCACTTAAATACCATGGATATATTATAGCACTTTTTCCATCTGATATCAAATTATAACTCGCAAAATTTGTGGTAAAATGTTGATCTTTAACTCATTTCCATGCAAAATTTCTCCATCAATATGAAATTGATCCGTATTCTTTAATTTAATTTTAGCTTCTTTAATCTTTTTAATTAATACTTGATCTAAATCCTGATGCTGTGTAGTTAAGAAATAAGGGAGTTTAGTCATTAACTCCGCTTTAGACATCTCAGCAATTAAACATAAATCTAAATAACCATCGTTAATGCCGAATTCAGGAATCAAATCTAATGTTTTGCTATATATCTTCCCATTACCAATTACTAATAATAAATATTTCCCTTTAATTAACTCACCTGTATTCAAAGTGATTTCTAAGTCTACACTTTTATATTCAGGCATAACCTTTAATGCTGCTAACATATATACTAAAGTACCATGTAAATGTTTGAAGTTTTGATTAGCTTCATTAGCTACAATAGAATTAAAACCTATCCCAACAGAATTAATGAAAAAACGATCATTTACTTGACCAATATCCATCTTCATTTCATTTGAACTAAGAATTTTATGACATGCCTTCTTTAAATTTAAAGGTAAATCTATACTACGAGCAAAATTATTACCTGTACCAGCAGCTATTAAACCTAACTTAGGGTAAGGTGGGTCTGATTGTAAAATGCCAGTTATTACTTCATTTAAAGTACCATCTCCTCCTACTGCTACTATCTTATTATAACCTTGGTTAACGGCATATTTAGCTAAAGTAATTGCTTCTTTAGGTGCTGTTGTAGTCTGAATGTCGAAATCTATATCCTCACTATTTAACTCTTCTTTAATAATTTTAATTGCTTTTTCTCCTCTACCTCTTCCAGAATAAGGATTAACTATAAAATTAATCGCCATTTCAAATCACCTCTTCCAGTTTATGCATTTAATAGATAAAATTCATCAATAATCGCTATAAAATTAAAGGACTTTTCTTACTTAACTAGAATTCGTTATACGAGCAATATATAAATATGGACAATTATTTAGTAAAATATATTTTTAAATTAGGTGGTGAGAATAATGATTAAGACTTTGACAAATCTATTAAAAAGAATTCGCTTTAAACATGAAATAATGAATTTATTCTCTTTCTTTATTGGGATGTTTTCTTCTTCTGCTATGGTTAGTTTTATTATCTATGGCTCTTTAGAATGGGCAATCATTAGTGGAATTGTTGGTTGGATAGGATTCTCTGTTCTATTTAAGCGTTATGAAAAAGTTATTTATAAAGAAATTACAATAAAATTACTAAAAAATTGCGATCATAATAAAGTTAAGGATGTATTAGAAATAATCCATGAATAAGCAGTATGATGGTCAATATATTACTTCTCTAAAAATAATAGATATATTGACCATTTAATTTATCTATATTTATGCTGAAACTAAATTTTTTATTATTTGACCTGCTTCTAATTGATAGTGAGTATAATCCTTAACAACCTTCTCTATTTCCTCTACTATATAATTATGACAAGTAAAGAATATAACTTGCTGTTCTTTAGCTACTTGACTTATTACCTTCAAAGTCATCTTTAATCTTTTAGAATCAAAATTTACTAAAATATCATCCATAATTAATGGCAGAGGTATTACTTGCTTAGCATATTCTCTGGCAAATGAAAGTCTCATTGCTAAATATAACTGTTCTGCTGTACCTTTACTTAATTGATCGGTAGTTAAACGCTGACCATCATATCTTTTTATTTCAAACCTATCTTTTCCTAAAGGTTTAAATATTCTTTCATACTTACTTTGAGTCATCCTTTTAAAATAATTAGATGCCCTTTTTAAAACAGTAGGTTGTCTTTCTTCCTCATACTTTTCTTTAGCCATTTCTAATAATCTTTCACAAATAGCATATACTGCCCAATCTTCAGCTTTTTCTTCTAATTGAGTCTTCAATACTTCTTTCTTACTCCAAATTTTGGCTAATTGCTCTGTTGATTCTAAATTTTTTATTCGTTCTCTTAATTCTCCTAATTTCTCTTGTTTATTAGCAATCTCCTCTTCTAAATGCTCTCTTCTAATTATTAACTCTTTCTTTTCATTTTTAACTTTAGTTTTATCATACTCTCTTAAATCATCAAATAAACGTCTCTCTTCCTTATCAGATTTTACTAAACTTTTAACCCGTAATCGATTCTCCTTTAATTTATCAATTAAATTTCTGCGTTTAATATATATATTAGAATTAACTCTAAACTCTTCTACATCTTTAGCCATACCTTTATCCATTAAGACTTCTTTCTTATTCTGCTTAATCTTTAATAATTCATTCTTATCAACTAATTCTAACTCTAAGTCACCTATTTCTTCTTTTAATTCTGTTTGTTTTTGCACCAATTCCTTATTCTCTTTTAATTTATTAGCTAATTCTGTAATTTTATATTCCACACTTCCAGATGTAGCTAAACTGCATTCTTTAGCTAACTTATCAATTTTTTGCTTATACTCATTAATATTACTTATTAAATGATCACGTTTTTTTATAATAGCTTCTTTCTTCCTTATCTTATCTCTCACTTTTTCAGCTTCATTAATTAAATCTAATAGGTTATCTGGACTAATCTCTTGATCTAATTCATGTTTTCTTAAAAAATTATTCCATTTAGACTGTAATTCATATTGCCTCTCTTTCATTTTATTCAATCTACTCTCTATAGTATTATACCTTTCTTGTATCCGTTGATATGCTTTTTCTTTTTCTCTATATTCCTCTTGCAAAAGATTCAATTTATTTAATTTCTTCTTCTTCTTTTCTAATTTACCTTCTAATTTTTTCAGCTCACCTTCTGTTAAAGTCGATTTGCTAATTATCTCTTTAGTTTTATTTTCTAATTCATTCATTTTAGCTTTTATATTAATAATTTCATTATTACATTGCTCTACTTCCTTTTTTAAACGATCTTTTTCTTGATTAAAATATTCAATGCTAATAGATTCTTGCTCATTCTTCTTTAAAAATAAGAAAGAAATAGAGCCTATAATTAAAGTTAAACCTATTACCGTATTGACCTGCCAAAGACTAAACACTCCAACTGCAATTAAGCCTAGAGCAAAAGTCTTTTTTTGCCAACCAAAACTATTACCCTGATCTTCATTAGCTATTTTTATTTCTTTACTTATTCTTGTTAAATTATCTTCTATTTTAGCTTTATCTTCAATTTTGGTCTCCAATACTTTTCTTTGAGTTTCTAACTTAACCTTTAAATCCTTTAACTCTATTAGCCTTAATTCTTCTTGCTTAATCTTATCTCTATTTAAATTTTCCTGGGTAATACTTTCTATCCTTTGCCGATAAGATTTCAATTCATGCTCTTGGTCCTTCAATCTATCTTCTTGAGCTTCAAATCTAGCCTTAAGATTATTAACATCTTTTTTGATTTTATCCAATTCATCTTTATATTCTCTTATTTTCCCTTTAAATTTAATTGAAAAATCAAAATCATAAACTTTTTCTTCATTCCAATTAGTCCCTAACTGTAATAACCCTGTCTGACACTCTTCTTTGACATATTCTAAATCATTTTCTAATTTTTTAACTTCATCTAATTGTCTAAAATATAATTCTTTCTTTTCTTGTAAGTTTGTGATTAATGTATCATTATCCAATAGATTATTATTAATTTTTATTATGCTCACTTCGGTATTCTTCTTCTCGATTGCTTTCTCTATCTTCCTAACTTTTTGCTTAATTTGCTCAATTTCTACTTCTAATTCTTCTAATCTAGTAACTCCAGCTTCAGGAAAAGAATTAATTTCTGGTAGTTCTACTAACTTTTCTTCATTTAATTTTATATTCTGCCAAGGTTCCAAGGCATCTTCTATCTTCTGTAACCAAGTAATCTCTTCTACAATCATTTTTAATTTTTCCTTATAATCTTTAACTTCCTGATGTAAATCACTTAATTCATGTTGGTAATTATTATAGTCTTCTGGCAACCCCATTAAATCCTGTAAGTTAGCTTCTACATCATCTATTTCCCTT
Source organism: Selenihalanaerobacter shriftii (assembly GCF_900167185.1). Taxonomy (NCBI): domain Bacteria; kingdom Bacillati; phylum Bacillota; class Clostridia; order Halanaerobiales; family Halobacteroidaceae; genus Selenihalanaerobacter; species Selenihalanaerobacter shriftii. Next base: position 130,758 of record NZ_FUWM01000005.1, on the reverse strand, counting down.
AATAAGCTTTTAATTTCAGGTCTTTTTCTGCCACGAGGAGTATAAAGATCATGCTTTTTAGAAAGTAATTCTTCTCTAACTTCGACTATAGATCTAGTTCCACTTCCCATCCCTGCACTATATATGAAGTTATTTACTTCATCATTTTGCAAAGTCTCTAATTTTTGTAATTCATCTAAGCCAAAACAGAATAAATTATTATAAAGTTCATTAGAGACACCTTGTAATAAAATATCTAGTCCCTTTTCTCCTTCGCGCCTGCCGCTTGGCCCATAAACCACTACTTCCCCAGCACTTTTATTCCCTTCTTTCCGTTCTATCCTATACTCATTACCTTTATTATTTAAGAAAGTTAAAGCTCCACCATGTTTCCCACCATTTAAGGGTTCATGTCGATTATTACTAGGGATATCTCGAGGAAAGCCATACAAAATTGCTCTAATAAATGACATTAACGTTGTCTTTCCTGCTTCATTATTTCCTGAAAATAATATTAAATCATCAGACATATCATCAATATAAAGATCATTAAAAATCCCAAAACCATCTACATGTAACTCTTTCATTCGCATATTATCCCTCCTTTCCCAATAATAAATCTAATCCTAAATCTTCTGCTTGTTTAATCAATTCTTTTAATCTATCATCTGATAATCCCCTTAAAACTTTTGATGCTCTATTATCCTCTTCATAAACTGGACTAATAGCTCCCCTAAGCTCAGTAAATAAAGTTTCATCTTTCTTACTTTGTTGGGCTAAGTTCAAGAAATCTCCTACTAAAGTTTCTTCATTTCTTATTCTTTCCTTATTTAACTTTGGACCTGTCTCTACCTTAATTGAATCTACCCAATAAAACTTCTTTCCTTGCTGCCAATGAGACCTTAATAATTGTACAATTTCTTCAATATATCCATCAACTTTTAATTTATGATGTAATAGAGTCCTCCCCTGCAATTTAAACCTAATAATACCTGAAATGTTTTCACTTTTTATCTTATCAATTCTTTCTTCTAATCTATTTAGTAAAATCTCTTCATTTTCAACATCAGTTATATCTAATTCTTCATAATACCACCTTACCACATCTGTAGATATGAACTCATATTCTGTCTTGCCATTATCAGACACTTCTACTACATAACAGCCTTTACTTCCTGTCTCCTTAGGGTGTCTTCCTTGAATATTACCTGGATAAATTATCGTAGGTTGTATTTCATTTAAAATATTTTTTTGATGAATATGACCTAGTGCCCAATAATCAAAATTACTTCTAACTAAATCATTTAATCGACAAGGAGCATAATTCTGATAATCATTCTTTCCATCTACATTAGTATGTAAAACACCTATTTGATATAGTGATTCATCTCTTACTTTAAATTTTTTAAAGTAATTATCATTTACATTCTGTTGAGGATAACTAATCCCATGAATTTTTGCTACTTCTATTCCTTCTTTACTAAAAGGAATATTGTCTACTTGACCAGCATTAAAAAAATGTACTTCCTCTGACCAAGTCAACTCTGCTCTCCATCCACTGCAATGGTCATGATTCCCGTGGACTATAAAAGTATGAATCCCTTTATCAGCTAATCTACTTAATTCTCGTTGACAGAATACCTGAGCTCTAATATTCTTATCTGCAACATCATAAAGGTCTCCAGCGATTAATATAAAATCAACTTCTTCTGCTAAAGCTAGATCTACTACATTCTTGAAAGCTTGATAGGTTGAATCATATAATCGTTGTTGTAACTCTTCAGAGACATTTTCAATTCCTTTAAAAGGACTACCTAAATGTAAATCTGCTGTATGTATGAATTTAAACAAGTTAACCACCAACTCCCCAATCGAATAAGATAAAAACCACCAGCAATTATACTGGTGGTTAATTAGCTATGACATAATTAATGAAATAATAGGTGTTATTAAACCTAATATTAATCCTAAGACCGCTCCAAACCAAGTAATCGCCTTAAGTTCGGTCTCTATTACATTTAATAATAAACCTTCTACTTCTAGAATATCAAAAGTATTTACCTTTCTTATAACCATTTCTTCAAAATCTAAAGTAGCTAGTACTCTACCTAAATGATTCTCAACTATATACTCTAACCCGGCTAAAATTCCTACCTCTAATTTCTCAATAGTATCTGTTTCTAAACCTTCAAAGTAATTAGCCACCGGGCGCTTACTTAAGGAATCTAATTGATTATAAGCCCAAGATTCCAAAGTATTATATAAGAATTCACTCTTCATTAATCTTTCTACTAATTCACCAACTATTTCACTAATATTAATCTTATCTTCAGAATCTAAACTTTGAGCATTATTAACTTTTTTAAGTAAAGAATCTTCTAAACTAGAAAGTAATCTATCTATTAAATCTTTGGAAGCTAATTTTGTTAATAAAAATTCTGATAATTCATCTAGGCTAGCTTCATCAAATCTTTCAATAATACTTGATAATTCTGTTTCTAAAATCGAATCTAAAATACTTTCAACTTGAGCTACTAATTCTTTTTGATTCTCTTCTTCTTCTAAAAATTGAATCATATGGTCTATAAACTGATTAATAATCTTATCTTTGTCTATAAATCCACTTGCCATCTGCATAAGTGGATTATTACTTAAAATTTCTTCTAACTTCTGATTAATTCTATCTTTAGTAGCTTCTGAATCTAAAAATTCAACTAATCTCTCTACAATATGTGGCCCTTGCTCAGCAAGCCACCCTTTTAAACTCTTTTCAATCCCAGCTGGTAAGACTTCACCTATTGACTGTTTATTATCTTTTATAATTTCTAATTTCTCTTCTATAAATTCAACTAACCGTTGCTTAGTAGAGTCTTTATGTAAATTAGTTATCAAAGCTTCTTCTATTTTACTTTTCAATTCTTGATATTCATCAGACTCTAAATAATTTTCTACCTTTTTAGGGTCTATATTATCTAATTTACTTTTAATCATTTCTACTATCTCTTCATTACTTAATAAGTTTTGAATTCCATTAGATATAAAATTCTTAAGCTCCATCTCTAATTTATTTCTTTTTTCGTTATCAGTAATAATTTCGTCTAAAATCTCTTGTGTGCTGCGTTCTTCATCTGCTAGATTTTTTATATTTTCTTTGATGAAATCTCTGATTTTAGATTTCATTTCTTCACTTTCTAACATATTTTGAAAAGCATCAGGAGTCAATAAGCGTTTACCTACTGTATCCCCTATGCTTTCTGCTAATTTACCCCTTCTTCTTGGAATAACCCCTGGAGTAAAAGGAAGCTTAATTCCTAAAAATCTCTTTTCTTTTAATGGCCTAAATAACATCTTAATAGCTACCCAGTTAGTAAAATAACCAATTATAGATCCTATAATTGGACTCACAATAAAAACTATATTCATCCCCTAGTTCCCCTCCTATAATTTCAAAATCTAATCTATCTACATATATTTTTCTACATTTCAGCAATATCTCCTGTTTATTATATGAAAGTATAAATAATATTAATAATAAAGATACTTTTAATCACTAAAATTAGAGATATCCCCTCTCAACTCCTGCAAACTATTAAAATATTATAGCTTAACACTAAACTTTATACATAATAACTAACTAAGATGAGCTAGTCCAATTAGCTGAAAAAATTAATGTAGGATTAAAAAAATAACCAGGGCTGGGTTAAGCAAATTAAAAGCTCCCAGCAAACCTGGTTAAATAGTTTAGATGAAAAAATTCAGCAAGCTATAGCTCCTCTATCTCCTCAATCTATCATTAAATCTATTAGTAAACAGACCCAAGAGAATGAAATAATCTGCCTTAATTCTGAAGATAATGTCCCTACTGCAACTCCTATTGATCCAGGTACTAAGGATTAGTAATTATTTCTTCCATTTAATGACTAACTTTTCTAATCCAACAATCAGATAATATAATACGGCTGCTAAAATTGAAAGAAGAATTACACTGGTCATTACTAAATTAAGCTTAAAGACTTGACCTCCATATACTATTAAATAACCTAATCCAGCCTGAGAAACTAAAAATTCTCCAACAATAGTTCCCACTAATGAAAGGCCAATATTTACCTTTAAAGCTGCAAATATAGTCGGTAAGTTCTCAGGTAATACAACCTTTTTAAAGATCTGTAGTTTATTAGCACCTAAGGTCTGTAAAAGTTTAATTTTATTTTTATCTGTCTCACGAAAACCGTTATATACCATCATAATAGTTACTATAATGGAAATTAAGAGAGCCATGCCGATAATAGCAGTACTACCATTCCCTAACCATATAATCAGTACAGGACCCAACGCCATCTTTGGTAAAGCATTGAGGATAACAATAAAAGGTTCAAAAATTCGCGAAAGATAGTCAGACCACCATAGAATGACAGCTATTATTATTCCTGTTAAAGCACCTAAAGAAAAACCAACTAATGTTTCATATAATGTAGTCCAAGTATGCTTAAATAATTCTCCATTTAAAGCCATCTTATAGATAGTATTCAAAATCTGCGATGGATAACTAGTAATAAATGGATCGACAATTTTATATTTTGCTGCTAACTGCCAACTAATAGTAAGTAAAATCAAGATAGAAATTTGTGAAACTTTAATACTAAACTCTCTTAGTCTCACTTTTTTTAAATACTTACCATGTGCTTCTGTTACAGCTCCTTTAGTCAGCAAATCATTATAAATTGACCTTAGCTTTTTAAACATAAACATCCAGCTCCTCCCAGATAGAATTAAAATAATCACTAAACTCTGGTGCTTCCCGGGCTGCAAACGTCGAAAATGCACCATTAATAGTTAAATCTATCTGATAATCTTCTTTAATTCTACCAGGACGCTTTGTAAAAACTAACACCCGATCTGACATAGCAATTGCTTCAGCAATATCATGGGTAACTAAGATTACTGTTTTCTTTTCATCCCTTAATATTTGGGCTACTTCATCTTCTAATGCTAATTTGGTATGATAATCTAAAGAAGAAAATGGTTCATCCAAAAGTAAAATCTCCGGTTCAAAGACTAAAGTTCTAGCTAATGCCACTCTTTGTCTCATTCCCCCTGATAATTGAGTGGGATAATAATCTTCAAATCCTTCTAAACCATAATCTTTTAATAACTTTCTAGCTCTTGCTTCAGTTTCAGGATTAAGCTCCCCTTTTAATTCTAAGCCTAATAAGACATTATCAATAATTGTTCTCCAGGGAAAAAGATAATCCTCCTGTAACATATAACCTACTTTTTCATTAATTCCTGAAATAGGTTCTTGATCTACACTTACTTGCCCACTAGTTGAAGATAAGAGGCCGGCTATTAGGGATAGGGATGTCGTCTTACCACAACCACTCGGTCCTACCAAGCTAACAAATTCATTTTCTTGGATAGTAAAAGAAAGATTACGCAGTGCTTCTGTCTCTCCAGCTAAAGTGTGGTACTTCATCCCCACCTCCTTAAACTCAATTTTACTCACTGTTTACCCCTCCTCTACTTAACAGTCTTTATAGCTTTTTTAGCAAATTCTGTATTTACAATAACGTCATAATCTACTTTTTTCTCTAATTCACCAGCTTCAATAATAATATTTTGCCAATGATTTAACTCTGCCTTACTTAAAATAGGATTCTGATCCCAAGTATTCTGTTCTTTGTATCTATTAACTACTTTAACTAAAACATCAAAATCCAAGTTAGGAAAGAAAGGTCTAATGACCTCAGCAATCTCTTCTGAAGAATGTGTATAAGTCCACATCTGTGCCCGATAAATAGCATTAGTAAACTTCTGAATTACTTCTGGATTCTCAGCAATATAATTCTTTCTAGCCATATACACAGTATAAGGAACCTTATCTCCTAATTCCCCAAAAGAAGCTACTACGTGCCCAGCTCCCATTTCTTCTAATAATGAAGCTTTTGGTTCAAACAACTGTACATAATCACCTAATCCATTCTTAAACGCTGGAGCATTAGCTGTAAAGTCTAAATTAGTGATAATCTTAACATCTTTAAATGGTTCAATTCCACTATGCCGTAGAGTGTATTCCATTACCATTTCTGGAGCTCCTCCTGGTCGATTACCAACAACTGTCTTACCTCTTACATCCTCTAATGTAAAATCAGGCATAGGCTCTCTTGCTAATAAGAATGAACCTGCCTTTTGAGTTAATTGAGCAAAATTAATTAAATAATCATCTGCTCCTTGTTGATAGATATAAATAGTAGGCTCTGGACCGATTAAAGCAATATCTGCGTGATTTGACATTAAACTAGTGGCTGCCTTATCCCCTCCCCAAGCAGTAGATAATTCAATTTCTAATCCCTCATCTGCAAAAAAGCCGTTATGTAAAGCAACATATTGAGGAGCATAAAAAATAGAATGTACTACTTCACTAAGTCGAACCTGAGTCTTTGCCAACACTACAGAGCTCATTGTCAAAATTAACATTAATACCAATCCTACAGTCAATAATCTTTTCATTAATTTTTCCCTCCTTTAGTCTATAATTCTATACTTATATTATTCAATTAGCTAATATATGTGAATAAAAAAAGACAGCTAAATTTTTAGATTTTCAATTCTATTTTAAAAATAACTCTTAAATGCAAAAAACACCTTACTTAAAAAGCAAGGTGCTAAATCATTATATTATTCGTTAAATGAATTATTGAAATCAGTAACCGACATCATCAATAATCCCTTTACTTTTTTCATCTTTTTAGCTAACGTATGATTTTCATTTAAGTACTCTAAAAGTTTAGATTTCATTTTAATATCTACATCTTCCTTCTTTACAGATCCTAACTGCTTACTCCCTTCTTGCTTATCAACCGAATCTATATAACAAAATGGAGGGAATAAGACACACCACCAGTTTTCACCTTTCCCTTGACCTATAATTACTCTTAAGGCTTTATAATTACCAGCAGGCAATGTCATATTACCATAAGTTCGTTTCGGAAATTGATAGTTTCCTAATTTAACATTAACATCATAATTATTACCTTGCCTAGCTAGCTCTGTTTCAACTATTTTTTCTATGTAGCCTAAGTTATTCTTGATTAAATTTCGTGCTTTTTGAATATCATCAATGTTCTTGAATAAACCTTCAGTTTGATTTATAATACCATTCCTAACTTGTCTTTTTAATCTTTGATCCATTAAAGAATTGCTATTAGCAATTACATGTAGCCGCAATAAATTATTATTAGTGTAGGCCATAGTAGATGACTTTGGACTAACTACTATGGCTGAAGAGTATCCTAATGCCACCAACATAACTATGGCTACAACTGTAACTACAATTAATCTAAACCTTTTATATTGATGCATTTATATCTCTCCTTATTCGCTCACATACTTTTGAAGATTTTTGAGAGCTGCTTTTTCTAATCGAGAGACTTGGGCTTGGGAAATCCCAATATTATCTGCAACTTCCATTTGCGTCTTTCCTTTATAAAATCTTAAACTTAAAATTAATTTCTCTCTATCTTCTAATTGGCGTAATGCTTCTCTAACAGCAATTCCTTCTAACCATGTTTCATCTTCACTCTGATCATCGCTGATTTGATCCATAACATAGATTGGATCTCCTCCATCATGGTAAATAGGTTCAAATAGGGAAATCGGGTCTTGAATTGCATCTAAAGCATATACAATATCTTCTCGAGGAATTCCTAACTCTTTAGCTATATCCGTCAAAGTAGGTTCTTCTGATTTTTTATTAACTAATGTTTCTTTAATCTGTAAAGCCTTATAAGCAGTATCCCTTAATGAGCGACTTACTCTAATTGGATTATTATCCCTTAGGTGTCGCCTAATCTCACCAATAATCATTGGCACTGCATAAGTTGAAAATTTAACATTTTTACTTAAATCAAAATTATCTATAGACTTCATTAAACCAATACAACCTACTTGAAACAAATCGTCTATAGGCTCTCCTCGGTTATTAAATCTCTGTAGGACACTAAGTACTAATCTCAAGTTACCACCTACTATAGTTTGACGCGCTTGTCTATCACCATTCTGCATCTTCTTAAAAAGTTTTCTCATCTCTTTATTTGATAGGACTGGTAATTCTGATGTATTAACCCCACAGATATCTACTTTATTTCCCAATACTAACCCTCCCATATTTTTCCAATTTATAGCTTCTATTATCATTATTGCCATAGAATCTTAGCTTTATACATGTAATTTTTACATTATTTCGAAACTAAATTGTTTTTTATAGAAATATGGTTTAAGTCTTCTATCATACTAAAACTAGTATTGAGAAAAGAAATCATAATTATGCACTCCAGAAATATGTTTACTGAAATAACCTTATCAATAATTTAAAATTAAACATAATTTTCTATAATATAAAAAAGAGCCTAAAAAGGCTCTTTAACTTAAGTACTTATATTTAATCTCCTATATATATATCTAACAATTATAAAACTAAGTGGTAATAAAATTAATAACTGAATAACTGGAAGTAAACCGATATTAGTCGTTGGGAAGAACGGCATTTCCCCACTATAACCCCATCTACCATTATAAAGAGCATGAACCTCAAAATAAAAACTAACAAATAAAGCATAAAGAATACTAACTATAATATCTTTTCGTTCCCATTGTTTCATTAACCAATTAGAATTTCCATTAATAAATGTTAAAATTAAAAATAATACAACTGCAATTCCTATATCACCAATAGTAGCACTCCACATCAATCGAGTATGTTGAACAGAACTTTGTCCACTCATAGTATAAAAAGTTTCACACTGCACATATTCCCAGATTCCATGTAAGATAAATGAAATAATAATAACACCTAGTAAGTTCCGTACAAAATTCTTCATCTACATCCCCTCCTATTTATTACCTTTATTCAAACTCTGAAAATAATTCTACTAAAAACTCCTCTTGTAAGTACATATCCATCTTTTCAAAAGTATATTGATTCTTTAATAAACGATCAGGTTGTTGATATTCAACCCAAGCCATAGCAGACCAAGAGATCCCCCGCATAGTGGAGTATTTATCAAATATATCTAATGCTTCTTTTATCTCTTGAAATTTGTTACTGCCAAATCCTCGTTCTTGACAATAAACTTTAATAAAACACTCTCTATCTTCTTTAGTCATACGATAATCAGTCTTCCATAGTGTTGTTGTAGGCACCATAAAATGACTTAAATCTTGAAGTGGAGTAGTGACTAATGGTTTTTCCCAATCCACTAGATAACCTTTATCATTGTCGATAATGAAGTTACCAGAGTTAACCTCAGTATTTACAATTGAAAAAGGAAGAATATTCATAATATCTTCTTCTTGATTTCGTAATTTATCTAAATCATTTATCATACGGTTTAAAACTCTTTTAACTTCTATTTTACCTAAGGAAGATTCAAGATAAGTTGGTATTAACTTAGAACATTCTTCCCAAATTCCAGAAAGAGGCTTCTCTTCTACAATCAATTGATTTTCTTTGGGAACTGACACCTGATGAACATTAGCTAAAACTTTAGCCCCTTTAATTAAATCCCGTTCATAAACTAAACTTCTACCTGGTAAATAACTCATCACTAATAACCCGAAAGGTAATTCTTCACAAGAATCATCTAATAATAGTGGAGTGGGAGTAACATTAGATGAAACTAAATACTCTAAAGCTTGATACTCATATTTAATCTGATTATCTAAATGCATCTGACTTCCAGTATTTAATCTTAATACGAATTTTTCTTTAGAAGTTTCCAATAAATAATTAATATTGTATTCACCTTGAGCTAAAAAAGAAACTTTAGGAGCTTCTGTAATTCGCAGCGCTTTTTTAAATTCCTCTTTTACCGTATATTCTTTTATCTGTTGCAGAATCTCCTCTTTAGTTAATTCACTTGACATAAATATTCAGCCTCCTGATATTCTCCTTCTTCTAATAATTGTCTTACAAATTTAGCCGTTTCTTTTGGATATCTTGTCCAGAAACTCTTATCTAATAGTTGAGTGTAAAGATTCAATAATTCTGGATAGGTATCCACATCAGAACACCTATCAACTAAACCATAACTAAGTTCACCATGAGTTTGAATAGCTTCAACTGTCGCTTGGAAAACTCCATACTTACCCCAAAGTATATCTCCAAATAAGAAAGGATGAGGTTTCCTATTTCCCATTAAATAATAGCCTCCATCTTCAGAAGGTCCAATCACTATATCATTCTTCTCTAAAGTTTTAATAGCTTTGATAAAGACTTCAGGTTGCAATATTGGTAAATCACTACCTAAAATAATCTGTTTATCATTCCCGTCTTGATAAGCAAATTGCAATGCGTTATACATCTTATCTCCTAAATTTACTCCTTTTTGCGGAAACATCTTAAATTCTTTTGGAATCAATCCCTTAAACATCTCTTTAGTTCCCTTAGGAGTATAAGTTAAATATAAATTAATATCTTCTCTCTCTTCAGCTACCATTAATAGCATTCGACTTATATCATATAAAAATGCTTTATGCAACCTAGCACATTCTTCTGGTTTTAAATGTGTCTGTAATCTTGTCTTAGTCTGTCCTGGGATAGGTGCTCTACTCATTAAGATAATACCTACTGACATAATTCATTCACCTCACCTTTCTAGAATAATTAATTGGTTGATTTATTAATAAAATAGTAGTTTATCGTGCATTCCGATAAATTTGATTAAGTTTCTTAGGGCTTACTCCCATTAAATATAATATCTTAATTTTGTGCATTAAGAAAATAGTCTTCCAAGTACCAAATTTATGCCAGCGTCGGGCAGAAGTGTAAATATTTTGCGATAATTGAACTAACTTACCTACCTTAGCTATTTTTTTTGAAAAGGCCCAGTCCTCCATTAATTCTATATCAGGATATCCTCCTAAATCATGAAATACTGAACTGCGAACAAAGACCCCTTGATCTCCAAATATTATTTTTAAATACTTTGCTCTTAAATTGGAAGTCCATGAGATAAATCTTAAAGGTAAAGAATCATCATCTACCTTCAAACTAAAAGATCCACCAATAATTTCTGGATCCTGCAATGCACTTTTTATAGATAATAATGCATCCTCTTCTATGCAAGAATCACTATGCAAAAAGAACAAAATATCTCCAGTAGCTTTTTTAGCTCCGACATTCATTTGATGACCACGACCTGCTCTAGTCTGACAAACTTTATCAGCCAATCCTTCTGCTAACTCATAAGTCCTATCCTTGCTTCCACCATCGACAATTATAATTTCTTTTCTTCCAGATAATTGGCTAACTTCTTTTAAAGTTTCAATTATAGTACTCTCTTCATCAAGCACTGGGATAATTACTGATATTAAGTCTGACATTTATATCACTCCATAAACCATATATTTTCCAAATTAATTTTCATATTTACCTCGTCTCCTATTGATAATGAAAACTGAGGTAATGTAGTCACTCTTAATATCTGTTCTCCAATATCAATTTGATAGAAGACTCGCTCTCCTACAAATCTGCGTTCAGAAATTGTCCCCGATAAATATAATTTTTTATCTTGTTTTTCCTCATAATCATTAGTAATAAATTCAATAAATTCCGGTCGAATCATAGCTTCTATGGTCTTACCTTCATATTCCTCTATATTAAATGTAGTAACTTCATTAGAAACAGATAGATAACTATTCATAAAGTGAAATTTACCTGCTTCTATTCTCCCTTTTATATAATTGGTCTTCCCAAAAAAATCAGCTACAAATTTTGTTTCCGGTTTTTTATATAATTTCTCCGGCTTACCATACTGTTCAATCTGTCCTTCATTCATTACAGCTATGCGATCAGCCATTAACATTGCTTCATCTCGGTCATGAGTCACAAAGATAGTAGTCATATTCTCTTCAACATGTAAATTTCTAATTAAATTTTGCATTTCTTCCCGCAAATTAGCATCTAAATTAGATAAAGGTTCATCTAATAGTAATACTTGAGGATTAATAGCTAAAGATCTTGCTAAAGCTATTCTCTGTCTTTGACCACCAGATAATTCATGGGGATAATCCTCTTCATAACCTGTTAAACTAACTAATTCTAAAAGCTCCGTAACTCTCTTGTGAATATTTTCTTTTGATTCACCACGCATTTTTAAACCAAAACCAATATTATCTGCTACATTCATATGAGGGAAAAGCAAATATTCCTGAAAGACTAAAACCGCTCCTCTTGTCTCAGCAGACACCGATAAAACTGATTCTTGATCAAAAAGAATATCCCCTGCATCTGGTACTAATAAACCAGAAATTATCTTTAAAGTTGTTGTCTTACCACAACCTGATGGTCCAAGTAAAGCCACTAACTCACCAGGCTTTATAGTTAAATCTAATGAATCAATTACAAGCTCATCATCAAAACTCTTAGTCAAATCTTTTAAAGATATCTCTACCATAATCACTACTCCTTGCTAAACAACTTCTAGATTTAATTTATCTTTATAAGTGAAAGTGATCACTTCTAATTTCATCATTCTTAAATAATCTTTCCATAATTAAAGTAAAAGCTAACGCAGCAATAATGAATACCCAACTATAAACAGCTGCTAACATTCTATCTCCACTCTTCACTAAAGGAAATAAGACCATAGGAAAAGTCACTACTTGTCCACCACCGATTAAGAAAGTTAAAAAATATTGACTAAACGAAATAATGAATACCATAATTCCTGCTGAAAAAATTCCTGGATAGATCATAGGTAAAGTAATATATATAAACCTCTGCCACACACTAGCCCCTAATACTTGAGCCTGTGCTTCTAATTTCTCCCCTGAAGCTTCAAAAACATTCGTTAAAATTCGAATTGAATAAGGAATCGTTGGAATTAAATGTACTAAAATCACTCCTAAAATAGTGTCACTTAATCCATATCGTATAAAATTAATATGAATTCCCATCGTTACTGCTAAAGGAGGTATGATAATAGGTGCTAATACTAAAATCTTTATGAATTCCTTCCCAGGAAAATCATAAATACCTAATGCTTTCCCAGCCGGTATACTAATAGCTAAAGCTAAAATAGTAACCCCAATACCTATTAAGAAACTTGTCTTTAACGCTTGCCAGGCTCCATTAATAGGATTAATAAAGAATTTCCAGCCTTCAAGTGTAAATGTTTGAGGCCAAAGTTGGGGCCAAGGCCAATTATTGCTAAAAGACCAGATTATTAATGCTATCAATGGTAAGAATAAAACTAAAACTAAAGCATATACAATAGTTAATCGAATGATCTTAGTACTAGTCTTACTTACCATATTTTAAACTCCTCCTGTTATTCTAACTTATATATTTTTTAACATCAAGTCTAATAATTTTTTATAAAAATAGATAAGCCCAAATGAAATAATAGTCAAAATCATAACAATTACCATAGCATACGGTCTTTGGGTTAGATCAGAACTAATATAATTCTGGTAAGCCATTACTGGCAAGGTATTAGGGTACGTTGGACCTAATAAGAATGGAATCTCAAAGGCCCCAAAGGAGAAAGCAAAAACAATAATGAAAGCCGAACCTATACTTGGTAACGATAATGGAAAATAAATATTCCAAAAAATTTGACGTTGATTAGCTCCTAAGTTAGCAGCTACTTCTTCAAAAGAAGTATTAATATGCTTTAAAACTGTATAAACTACAAGAGCAATAAAAGGAATTTCTTTCCAAAGGTAGACAAAAATTATACCTATACCCCATTGGTCAAAGATTAAGTTCGGAAAGTCTGTTATTTGCTCCAATATTCCAAAATGATATAGTAACCTTGATAGTAAACCACTTTGAGTAAAAAATAGAAATACTAATAATGATGCAATAATATGCGGAACAATAATAGGCAACTTATAAAGCAATTGAACCAATCTATATTTATCAGACAACTTCACTAGTTGATAAGCCAATAATACTCCAATCACTACTGCTCCAACCGATGAAACAAAAGATATATATAAACTATATTTTAAAGCATCTATAAATTCCGGACTAGAGAATACTTCAATATAATATTTTAGTGTGATTGTTTTTAAACCTATGAAAGGGAAATAACCTAAGCTTTGTAATAAAGCTAAAGTTACTCCCCCTAAAAAGAGTCCAATTAAAACAACCAATGCTGGTGATAATAAAATATATGGCTTCCAAAATGAATACTTACTTAAATCCACAATTTATTCCTCCGATCAAAATCGATAACGATTATTGTCCAACTATCTTCTTCCATTCATCTTCGATAATAGGTACTAAATCAGCTGGAATCTCAGGAACTCGATGTTCCTGTAATCTCTTTTGTGGCAAAGTAGCTACTCCTAAATCAAGCTCTTTAATTTCTTCTTTTTCAGCTTCACTTAACTTATCAGAACTAAAAGCAGGTAAATCACCCCAATTAGCAGGCTTCAATTTAGATAATTGAACATCAAAACTTTCTAAAAAGTTGGCTGCAACTAAGGCTCCTGTCTTATTAGGTGCATTAAACGGAATAGCTAAAAAGTGAGTATTAGAAATCGTTCCTTCTTTTAAGATAAAAGTTCGTGTAGAAGACGGAAAGTTACCTTTCTCTACTTCTCCGGATGCTTTAACTGGATTATATCCCATGGTCATCCAGAGCTCACCATCAGCATACATATTATCTACTTGAGCTATAGTGGCTGGATATGTCTTTCCTTCTCTCCATAAATAAGGCTCTAAGTCAGCTAAAAATTCTAATGCTGGGCGAATCTTTTCTCTTAACTTTTCTTTGCTTATATCATAATACTGTTTATAACCACCAGTTTCATTATAAATAACATGCCGCACAAAAGCACTTCCTGTAAAATCAGGTAAAGCTGGATAAGTGAATTTTCCTGGATGTTCTTTAATCCAAGTAATTAGTTCATCATATGATTTCGGTGGTTTAGAAACTTTGTCCTTATTATAGATGAATACAAATTGAGCTTTTCCATAAGGCACCTCATAGCCTTTCGTAGGAAACCCAAAATCCGTAGTTGTCTCTGGAGATTCTTTGTCCATATAGCGATTATAATTAGGAAGCTTTTCAGCAAAAGGTCCAAAAAGCAAGTCCTGCTCTTTAGCCGTTTTAAAGTTCTCACCATTAATCCATAACAGATCAATACTTCCTTCTTTACGCCCTACTTGTTTCTCACCTAATAATTTGTTTAAATAATCATTTGCTCCCATTGGAACTCGATTTAATTCAATATCATACTCTTCTTTTAAATATGAAGCAACAGAAGTGTCAACCCATTGATTTATCCGACGGTCTCCACCCCACATATAAAAATTAACTTTTGTACCTTCAGCTGATTTTACAATTTCGTCCCATTCTTTTTGTAATACATTATTCTGTTCATCTTCAGTCTGCTGTGGACCAGCACAGCCACTTATAAATAAAGAAATAATAATAATAGCTAATACTATAATAAATAGTCTTTTTTCATTAAACATTGACCCTACCCCCCCTCAACTAAAATCACCCTTAACCCGATATTCAAATCACATACCTTAGTAATAGTTATTATATAATATAATCTATTTAATGATTTATATACCATCTATTGTAATCTCTTGAGAACCATTATAATAAGAGGGCCTATCACTTATCGCAATAGACCCAAATAATTGAAATTATTAAGCATCTTCTGCAGTTTCTAGAACATCACTATTCTTCTTTTGAATCAACTTAGGAATTAGTGACAAGAATACAAGAGCTATAGCTGCAATACCTAGGTACATAAATGTTTGACCTAAGTTTCCAGTACCATTAGCTACTGACCCTCCTGCAAAACAGAAAGCAATGGCAGCTGGAAGCATAGTAATCCAAGAAACTAAAACATAAGTCACTAATTTAATCTTAGTTAATCCATAAACATAATTTTGAACATTGAATGGGAAGATTGGAACCATACGAGTAATCATTAACATTCTCCAACCTTGTTCTTCAACCCCTTTATCAATCTTCTTAAATTGATCACTATCTCCAAACTTAGCTTCAATCATATCTCTAGCAGCATAACGAGCAACTAAGAATGCTGCTGTTGCTCCTAGTACAGACCCAATTGAACACCAGACTGTACCCCAAATCGGACCAAAAGCAACTCCAGCTACTAAAGCAATCGGTAAACCAGGCAGAAAGAAGACACAAGCAGCTATATATAATAATATATAAACGATAGGACCTAACATACCAAAGCCCTCAATCCAAGTTCTTATCTTAGGTAAATTTTCAATTTTAATATAGTCCATAACTCCAAAATAATTTAATAAGAAAGCTACTACACCTATTGCCACAATGATTCCAATAAATTTACCCTTACCCTGTTTCTTTTCCTGTTTAGTGCTCATAGAACCCCTCCTTGATTAATGTTAAATTTAAATTAATTACTTTAAAGTTACTCCAATGAATACTACTTTAATGCTTTTTTAATTTCTCTTTTTGATTTATATCTATTAACCCAACCTTTTACTGGATTACCTGGTACTCCTGGAAACTCAGAATTTGAATCCCAAGGTCCTCCAAAGATTAAGTCAAGAATATGAACTGCTTTCTTTCCACCTTTAACCATAGACTCTCTACATGCTGCACAATACGTTACCATATAATCTGTTTCTACTTCACTAGTTCTCTTTTCCATTACTCTTTGAGCAAGGTCTGGATTAGCTGGAACAACCATACCTCCAAATCCACAACACATTGTAGTGCCTTTCGTATGTGGTGGCTCTACACGGTCATATCCTAACTGATCTATAATCCATCTAATACCGTCATGAATATCCTTTCTATCTCTAGTTGAACAAGAGTCATGAATTGCAAATGTTATATCACTATCTTTACCAATTCCTATAGCTTCTTCTGGTAAACCAATTTCCGGTAATAAAGCCCATAATGAAGTTACTTTTTGCGGGCTATTAGCTGACATAGTTAAATAACATGATTGACAAGCAACAATTATCTCTTCAGCACCTAACTTATCAATCTCTGCTTGAAATCCTTTATATCTTTCTTTAAATTTATCTACTTGGCCTAAAGCTTTAGTTGGTTTACCGCAACACTTCAATATCGACCCTACACCTGATAATTTCTCCTGTAAAAATTCTAATGTCTTTCCTACAGCTTCTGGATTATATGATGGTAAACTACATCCTGGAATAAATACTCTTTTTGTTTCTTCTGTCTTTGCCATATTAAGCACTCCCCTTATCTTTGGCCGATTTAGCAGTATTAAATAACCAAGAGAAACCTAAGAATTGGTGCATCTCAATAGCATTGTGTCCCTTCATAGGTGACTTGCCATCATTAGCTTTAACCATATCTTTTCTTATCTTCATGAATTTCATCTTAATTGGAAATTCCTTAGGACAAACAATTGTACATTGACTACACATATTACATGAATAAGGAATAATTGGATCTACATCTTCATTTTCAATTATTTTTGCAAATAAATCTTTTGGTGATTCACAATAATCGTTTAACATTACACATTCTTGCATACAAAGCTTACATTCACATTGTAGACAACGTTTTGATTCTCTTCTAGCTTCTACTTCACTAAAACCTAATTCAACTTCTTCAAAGTTTCCTCTTCTTTCATCTATAGATAACATTCTCATATCTACACGTTCTTCTTTAGATTCGTTATCATCTATTTCTGTTTCTAGCCAAGTTTCAAAAGTTCCTTCCTGATCTCTATCTTCGTGAAGTTCTTGACCTTTCAGATAAAGATTAATAGAAGTTGCAGCCTTCCGTCCGTGAGCCATAGCTTCAATAGCTAATAATGGACGTCCTGCATTATCTCCACCGGCAAACACATGGTCTTTATCAGTTTGTAAAGTAACCGGATCAACTTTTACTTTATCACCACGATTTAATTCTACCTTATCATCATCTTTAAGGAAATCAGATTCAGCATTCTGACCAATAGCAAGTATTACTGTATCAGCTTCTAATTCTTTAATTTGCTCTTCATCATAATTTGGAGCAAAATTTCCTTCCTCATCACGGACTGAAGTACATTTTTTAAAAGAGATTCCAGTTACCTTATCTTGACCTTGAATCTCTTTTGGTCCCCAACCACAATGAACCTGTACTTCTTCTTCCTCAGCATCTTCAACCTCCCAAGAATGAGCCGGCATCTCTTCTCTTGACTCAAGACAAAGAAGATGTACTTCCTCTGCTCCAAATCTCCAAGCAGTTCTGGCTACATCTATAGCTACGTTACCTCCACCGATAACTACTACTTTCTTACCCATTTTTACATTATCTCTATTTATAGTTGCGTCTCTTAAAAAGTCCACTCCAGGTAAAACACCTTCTAGTTCAGCTCCTGGTAATGGTAACATAATACTTTCATGAGCACCATGTGCAACAAATACAGCATCAAATTTATCTTCTAACTCAGCAAAAGATATATCATTTCCTACTCTAGTATTAAGCTCAATTTTTACTCCTAGCTTCTCCAAAATACTATACTCTCTATCAATAACTTCTTGAGGTAAACGATAGTCTGGAATTCCAACACTTAACATTCCACCAACAACAGGTAATGCCTCAAAAATTGTTACCTGATGTCCTTCCTTACGTAAGTCATAAGCAGCCAATGCTCCAGTTGGACCAGCACCAATAATTGCCACTTTATTTCCAGATTCATCTTTAGAAGTAAAATCCCAATTTTGTGGGTCATCTTCTAAATCAGATACAAACCTCTTCAAATTTTTAATAGATAAAGCTGATTCTAACTCCTGTCTTTTACACTCCTCTTCACAAGGGTGAGCACAAATTCTTCCTAAAATCCCTGGAAAAGGAGTAGTCTCTCTAATTAATTCTAAAGACTCCTTATACTCTCCCTCACTAATCAAATCCACATATCCTTTAACATCAATATGCAACGGACAAGTAGCTTGACAATAAGGAGGAGCATCACCCATACAATCTTCAACTATTTCATTCATTGCTTCAATCGTTTCTGTAGATAACAAGTGTAATCCCTCCATATAAAAAATAATATTTTCACAAAGTTTTTTAAAAAAATTAGTATATTATTCATATATCCTTTATTACAATTTAATTATATCTCTTTTGTTAAACTTTGTCTTTATTTTCACAAACTAATTTTTGTCGAATTTTTGTGGTTTAGACACAAACAATGTAATTTTCCAATTATATAATGCAATTTTTTGCATAATTAACTCCTTTTAAACTTCTATTTAACTTATAATTACATTAATATCAAATATAAGTCATAGAAAAAAGAAAAATTATTTTCTAAATTTCTACAACTTATTATCTAATAATATTTATTATTACTCAATTATTATCTGATTATTAATAATCCTCTATCATTATTTAATCTTTGTTAAAATAATCTGCCATTCCCGAAAATTTATTAATCTTAAATTAATCATCTTGGATCATAATAAATTTATAAATTTTATATGCTATGGCTAAATTCAATTTGACTTCAAAATCTTGTAGATTCACATTTAGAATATCTTGAATACGTTTTATTCGGTAACTCATGGTATTCGGATGAATGTGTAATCTCTCAGCAGCTTTTTGAATACTTCCCCCTTCTTCTAAAAAGCTTCCTAAAGTCTCTACCCATTCAATACTATTGTCTTGATCATAATCAATGAGCTCTTCTAGAAATCCATCAGCAAACTGAACTAACTGCTTATAATCAACTTGCCATAATAATCGTAAAATTCCTAGTTCTTCATAAAATAAAATTGCATTCTTTTGTTCAATAGCTGCTAAAAAGTCTAAAGCATAAAGAGCCTCTTGATAACTATCTGGAATTAAAGTGGAATCCTCTGCAAAATTACCAGCTCCAATTGAAATATTAATAGCAGGAAGTTGGCCTTGTAATTTTTGATAAACTTTATTAATATCTTACTTGATTTCTTCTGTCTGATGTGAATAATTAACTAATAATATGATATCATCATCATAAGCAAACACAATAGATTCCCTAGAAATACTATTATTAATAATTCTATTTAAATCATGCATAATTCGTTCTTTCATTTCATAGAAGTAAAAAGATCCACTCTGTTGATCCTTTTTATTTCTCCTTTGAAAATCAATCTGTAAAACAAAAAGTTGATACGGTATTGTAAGATCCCAACCAGCTAACTCTCCCCTTTCAACTAGTTCATCCTTTTCCTTAAATCTACCATTTAAAAAGTCATCAATTAATTCATTACTACATCTTTGAGCTAAATTTTGGATTAAAGCATTTTGATGTAGTTTTAAAGCTAAAGCATAGGCACCCTGCATAATAGCTAAATAATCAGATTTTTTTAGTGGATCCTTTTCTAAAATAATCAAAAAACCAAGAACCTCATCTTCTTGTTTTAATTTCACTTGAACCTCTGTATTTTTCTGATCCTGCCAATGATGAACTCTTCTTTCAAATTGAAGCCCATGTCTTGTAAAACTATCTTCTTGCTCTTTAAGCTCTTTCTCTTCTAAATAAGTATAGAAATCCCATTCTTTAGATAAATCTCTATCTACATATAATACTCCTTTTCTATATCGATCTAGGATAAAGACAGGATTATTAATCTGTTCAATCAGAGTATTACATAAAGTTCGTATTCCACCATCATTCAATAAAACATTTTGGTACTTTCGCTGTAATAATATTAATTCATCCAATTTATCCATTAATTGCCCTCCATTACTTTCACCTTCTGCCAAGCATCAAAGATTGCATCTTTAAATCTATTAATATCCTTTATCTCTGCTGGTATATTAATTAAACCAGGAATAGACACATCTCTATTCTCTGCTTCTTCTAAAATAAGTTTTCCTTCATTCAAGTCATCTTCTGTAGATTTTAAATTATAATATTTAGAAGAATAAAGTTCTGGATGAGTCACATATAAAGCGGAAACAAGATCCCACATATAAAAACCTACTCTTCCAATCAGTTCTTGATTATATTCATACCAATGCTTGATATTCTTAAATATATATTGATAGCTAGATAATTCTTCACTCTGTAATCTTTGCCAATCCGCATTATCAAAAAATGCTTGTAAGCAAAGGTTACCAGTAGCTACTGTAATCGGTACCGATGCTTTTAAAATTAATTCAGTAGCTTTAGGGTCGCAAGAAAAATTTAATTCTTCGACCTCTTTATCTCCAAAATATAATGGGTCTGTAATTCCACCCATAATTACAATCTCTTTTAAATAACTAAAAAACTTAGAATCTAATTTATAAGCAGCCTTTAAATTAGTTAAAGGACCTGTTGCTAATAATGTTATTTTACCAGGATTTTCTTTGGCAATCTTTACTAAGAAACTAGCAGCATCGGTTTGAATATCAGATGAATCGGCTGCTCCAGAATTAAATGGAATATCAGTCACTTCTAAATCCTTGTACATTTGTTTCGTTACTTGGTTAGCATCTTTTAAACTACCATTACCAAAAACACTAGTTACACCTAATAAATCAATATCTAGACAACCTAATAAATAAATCAAAACAAGACCATCATCTACATCCTTTTGCTGCAATCCCATAGTATTATCACAATCAAATAAAATCTTCTGCATATCTATACCTCCTAGCATTATTCTTCTTATTCAACATAGTTTCTTTCTATAAATAAGACAAAATCCCTCTTTATTTTAATATATTCGCAATTTTACTACAATATAAATGCTTTTTACTATTTAAATTACACTTTCTCTTACATATATTAATTTATCACATATATTTAAAAATATTAAAATAAAAACCACCTTCAATATTGAAGGTGGTTGAATTAATATTATAATTCTAATTAATATCGCTTAAATAAATAAGGAGGAGATATAATATCCCCTCCTCAACTTAACTCTTTTAATATTTTAATTACTCATCTTTTTCAAGAGGTAATTCCTCTCTACTACTCCAGCCAATCCAAGATTCATCATAATTCCTTACATCTTCATATCCTAATAATTGAGTTAAAACGAAAGTAGTATGAGCAGATCTTACAGCAGACTGACAATAAGGGATGATTTGCTTATCAGCAGTTACTCCTTTAGATCCATATACTTTCTTTAACTCTTGAGCAGTTTTGAAAGTACGGATTCCTTCTGATTTACCACCGTTAATAGCGTGCTTCCACTCAATCCAAGTAGCAGTAGGAATTCTCCCTTTCCTTTCAGCACCTTTCTTTAATTCTGCTCCAGTATATTCTCCTTCAGAACGAGTGTCTAAAATAACTGTGTTCTTATCATCAATAGCTTTTTTAACATCTTCTACAGTAGCTAGCCATTTATCTTCATTAATCTCATCTCTATCAAACTTAAAGTTACCTTCTTCAACATCTGGAGTTGAAATCTGAGTATCATACCCTAATGCTTCCCAACGTACAATTCCACCATCTAATAACTTAACATTATCATAACCATACATAGTTAGAATCCACCACATTCTTGAAGCATCATAGTCTCCTCGGTCATCATAGATAACGATTAAGTCTCCATTGTTAATTCCTCTACTTTGTAGCATTTTCTCCATTTGCTTAGGAGTAGCTCTCATTCCTCCATACTCAGCATTCGGATTCTCTTCATCACTACGATAAACATTAACTGCTCCTGGAACATGTCCTAACTTATACTTAGCAATATGTCTAAAGTCAACAACTACTACATCATCTTTATCTTTGATATCTTGTAAGTCTTCAGCACTAATTAAAGCATCTGGGTTGGCATAACCTCTCTCTTCAATCGGAGTATAATCTTTTGCTTCTTTCTTTAATTCTGAATCACTACCACATCCAGCTACAAAAATTAGAGTACCAACTAACATCAGTGATAATAAAATCATTGAAATTTTCTTCATTTAATAAGTCCTCCCCTTATTTTGATGTAATGGTTTGATTATTTTTTCACAAACTACTCAATAATAAAATACTCATACTTCCCCTTTAGAGGGATTAAAAAACCCGGGTTCTTTATTTCTTTCAATATCATTATATAATCTAATTGAAACTTTGTCATTATTTTCACAAACTGATTTTTTGTCGATTTTTTGTGGTTCAGACACAAAAATATAGTATTTTCATCTTTATTAATTAATATGTATTCATATTTTTGGTACATAAAGAATTTATAATCCAATAAAGTAAAAAAGTAGGCAAGTAAACTTGCCTACTTTAAAATATCTATTATTTAATATATCTTACTACTTCAGATAATGGTTTTCTAGATGGCCTACTTCCTTCTTTAGCAGGATACCCTACAGTAATTAAACCATAAATTCTATAATCAGACTTAACATCTAATAATTCACTAACCTCAACCTCATCAAAAGCCCCTATCCAACAGGTTCCTAAACCTAAACCTGCAGCTGCCAACATAATGTTTTGAATAGCCGCTGCTGTGTCTTGAATAGCATATAGATTACGGCCTCTATCTCCATACTTTTTAGCAGACTCTACAGGGTTACCACAAACCGCAATCATTAATGGAACTCCTTTTGACATCCAAGATGTATTAAACTTAGACATCGGTTCATCAATTAACTCTGCTATCACTTTTTCATCTTCTACTACTATAAATTCCCACGGTTGACGGTTACCAGCACTAGGCGCTAAAGTTGCAGATTCCATTAATTTCTCAATCTTTTTAGACTCAACCTTTTTATCTTCATATTTTCTAATGCTCTTTCTTTGTCCAATTATATCTAAAATATTTTTATCCATTACTAACTCCTCCTTTGAAGAATTAATTATCAAAAATATCATACATAGTCTATATTATAATGCCATCTCTAACTTAAATCTATGTAAAAATAGGTCAATAACAAAACTTAATTTGACCTACCTCTTACTTACATATTGAATACTTAATTATTAAACTAAATCAATTTTTAATTTATCATTATCAATGCTATCTTCTATCTCTACTTCTTTCTTATCAATCACTTCTTTCTTCCAATCACCAACTAAAAACCAAATAAAAGCTACTAATCCACTAACTAAATTTGAAATGAGTATTGCCCACCAAACTCCAGATAATCCGAATTTGAATTTAGCTAATATTGTAGCCAATGGCACTCTTAATACCAATAATGAAACTAATGAAAATACCATCGGTAACACTGTATTTCCAGCTCCTCTGAAGATTCCATTCACAATAAACATGGTTCCTATAAATATAAAAGAAAAGGATAAGAATTTCAGATATTCACTACCAATTAAGACCACTTCTGAATTATCATTAAAAATCTGAATTATATCCCCTGAAAAGAAATAGACTACAATCCCTAACAATATCATGCCTACAGAATTTATTCCAACACTGATCAATCCACTCTTATCTGCTCTTGCCTCTTGATTAGCACCTAGATTTTGGCCTACCATTGTGGTAGCTCCACTACTAAAACCTCGAGTCGGTAAAATAGCTACTGATAAAATCCGGTTCCCAATTCCAAAAGCTGCTACTGCTAAAGAACCATAACCAGTTACTATTCCAGTCATAACTATTTGACCAATAGAACGAGCAGACTGTTCGATAGCCGAAGGCATTCCTAAATAGGTAACCTTCTTTATAAATGCTAAAGTTGGGATCATGTATTTAACTCTTAATTTAATCCCTTTATTTCCTTTAACTAAATAGTAAAGAGCCACTGATGATGAAATTAATCTAGAAAAAACAGTAGCTATAGCTGCTCCTTTTACTCCAAGTTCAGGAAAGATCGACCAGCCAAAAATCAAGAATGGATCTAAAATAATATTTATTATAACTGACATAATCATTAATTTCATTGGAGTTACTGTATTACCGCTTCCTCGTAGAGTAGAAGAAAAGATAAATGACATAAATATTAAGGGCAATCCCATAAAAATAATATTTAAATATCCTACTGCATCATTGAGAATATCATTAGGAGTTCCCATTAATATTAAGAAATCTTTATTAAATAAAAGCCCTATAACCATGATTCCAAATGAAATCAAAAGCAAAAATGAAAGCAATTGACTAGCTGTTTTATTCACCATCTCCTGATCTCCAGCCCCTTTATATTGAGCAACTAGAGTTGTTCCAGCTAAGGTAATTCCTCCAGCAAAAGAGATTAATAAGAAAACTAATGGAAATCCAACGGAGATTGCAGCTACTGCATTTGCTCCAAATCGACCTAGCCATAATGTATCAGCTAAATTATAAACTGTCTGCATCAACTGAGCAAGAATCGTGGGAATTGATAATTTTAAAAGTGAACTTAAAATTTCCCCTTCAATAATATGATTATTATTTTGGATATTATTCAAACTAGGCACCTCATTCTAATTCATTGTCTATTTTTTGTAATACTTTCTGTAATTGAGAAAACTCAAGACTTGTTAAATCATTTAATGCTTGACTGAGATATTCTGTTCTAAATTTAAGGATAGAATTTAATAATTCTCTACCTTTATTAGTAAGATGTAATTGAATTACTCTTCTATCTTCTTCACTTCGTTCTCTTTTAAGCAAATCATCTGCTTCAAGCTTATCTACTAAATTGGTAATAGAACTACATGCTAAATGCATCTTTTCTTTTAATTTTCCCATAGTAATATTCTTTGATTTAGAAACAGCGATTAAAACAAATAATCTGCTTTTATTTAAATTAAATTTATATAAATTATCTTTTGTTGCTTTATTAACCTTATTAGCAATATTTCTAAATAGCATCTCTAATTCTATAAAATCTTCTGTCACTTCTTTTTGCAACTTAATACCTCCCCTAAATTATTTAGACTTTATAATATTTCGAATTCCTAAATATTATAACATAAATAACCTTTATATGTCAATATATGAATAAAGATTTAAGTATATATTACCTCAAATGTTGGGTGCAATTAACTAATGCTACAATTGGATCATCATCATAGAATTTAACAATATTCACTGCTGTATTATCCTGTTGAATACGCCAAAAATTACTTAACGGCATTCCTAAAAGTTCAACTAATAAAGCACGAATCGTTCCTCCATGAGCAGCAACTAAAACCTTCTCTCCTTGATGTTTATCTCTAATTTCATCTAAGGCTTCCATTGCCCGCTCTTGTACATCCTCAAATTTTTCTCCATCTGGGGTTCTCACTGTTATTGGATCTTTCAACCAAGCATCTAACTTTTTACCATCTTTCTCTTTAATCTGGTCAAAGGTTAATCCTTCCCACTCTCCAAAACTAGCTTCTTGCAATTTAGGCTCTTCATTAACTACAATTTCATGATGCTTAGCTACTGCTTTTGCTGTTTTCACTGCTCTTTGCAAATTACTAGCATAAACCACATCTAATTCTTCTTCTTTAAATCTATCTGCTAACTTCTCTGCTTGCTCTATTCCTAATGGACTTAAAACTGTATCAGTAGAGCCCTGAAATTTTGATTCTTTATTCCAAAGAGTCTCTCCATGTCGAACTAAAATAATCTCTGTAGCCATATTATTGCCCTCCTAAATCTAATAATAACTTTAATTCTTTAATTAACTTTTGATTATCTTCTCTATTTTTAACTGCAACTCTAATAAAATCTTTACCTAATAAATGATAAGTACTACAATCTCGTACTAAAATTCCTTTACTAGCTAGCAAACTTTTTAATTGTTGTGAATTATATTCAGTATCTGAAATATCAATTAAAATATAATTAACTGTTGGTCGATAAGGATTAAGCCCTTTCAACTGATTTAACTGCTGATATAAGAATTCTTTCTCCTGTTTAATAGTTCCTTTAGTTTTTGTAATATAAGTATCTTCTTTTAAAACCTTAACTCCTACCTGCTGTGCAAATAAGTTTACATTCCACGGATCTTTACTTGATTCTAACTTAGATATTAAATTTGCATTACCAATTCCATACCCTATTCTTAAGCCTGGAACAGCAAAGAATTTAGTCATAGAACGTAATACTAAAAGGTTCTCCTGTTGAACAGCTTCTGAAATTAAAGTATATTCTGATTCATTCATTAAAAAATCAAGAAAAGCTTCATCAAGCACCACAAAAGTTTCTTCATTTTTTGCAACTTCTACTAATTTTAGTAATTCTGATTTAGTAATTAAATCACCAGTAGGATTATTGGGGTTACATAAAAATAATAGATCAATATCACTTTCTTCTAATTTACTAAATAGACTCTTCATATCTATCTTAAAATTATTATACCTAGATAACTTAAATAATTCTATTTTTCCTCCTACACTTTCTACTGCTGCTTCATACTCCGAAAATGTAGGTGCTAATACTAAAGCATGACTAGGTTGAATCACTTTACTAATTAAATAAATAAGTTCAACTTCTCCATTCCCAACTATTACATTTCTAGACTGGATTCCAAAATAATCAGCTAATTCATTACATAAAGTCTTAGCCTCTGGTTCTGGATAATGAATTATTTGATCCAAACTTGCTTTAATCTCTTCTTCAACTACAGATGGTGGACCTAAAAAATTAATATTAGCACTAAAATCAATAATCTCTTCTAATTGTAAATCATATTCCTTAGCCGCTGCTTTAATATTTCCACCATGCATCTTTGAGTTATTAACCATATTTATACTTCCTTTCCCAGTCTGAGCTATCATCTATTATAGTTAACCCTCCATTAATCAACTTCAATTGCTCCATATTAAAATGTCCTATCCTTTTTTTAACCTTATCCTCTATTTTATTTACCCTTATTTGCTTAGCATCATATAAAATCCCAAGTAAAGTACCACTATGGGCTACATTTAAACCTAGCACCCCTTCTAAATTAGTTAAACTTAAGAATTTATTAAAATTTTTTTTAGGTAATATATTTTGGTTAGCCTTACTACTTAAAGTCACACCTTTACCAACTAAATCTAAATTTTGCTTATTAATACCTTCTTCTATTAGTTTTAAAGCTTGTTTAGTTAATGGTTCATTATCCTTATTCAATTCTTTCAAGTCATTTCTACTATTGAACTGTAAAGTATCAATTTTACCACCTAAATCCACCATTAAAATACTTAATCCTGATATCTGACCTAAATATCTATATAATTTACCAGATACATGGTCAAATAAAACTATTCCATCATAAAAAACCCCATCTGTTGGTTCCACACTTAAGGCTAACTTAGTTAGCTCCTCTGAACTAATCTCTTCACCTAAAGCAACGACAGTAGCTAAAATAGCTGCTGTAATATCAGCAGTACTACTGGCCATTCCTTTTCCTGTTATTAACTCTGACCTTACATTAATAATAGCCTTCAAATTATCGATCCCAAAATAATCTAATGTTTTATTCACTGCTTGAACAGTTTTAGGTAACTCTTGTTTACAAATCGTTTCTTGCATATGTGAAGCCAATTCAACTGTAACATAAGAATATTTATTAATTGGACAGGTTACATGAAAATTAATATTATCTATGGTTCCCTGCACTAATTCTCCACAAGTACCTGGTGCTTTCACCGTAGCTTTCATCATTATCACCCCAGCCCTCTACTGATAACTGACTACTTTTAAACTTGATAGTTTCTTTTCAACTTCACTGACACAGGCACTGATTACTAATATATTAAGGTTAATACTAATAAAGTAAATAATTCGACTAATTCGTTAATAGCTCCATAACAATCACCGGTTAATCCTTGAATTCGTTTAGTAATTACTTTAATAATTATAACTGTAATAATCCAAATTAGAATAAAAAGCAATATCCCATTAAACGCCAGTAAAAGCCCTGCTAGAATTACAGTCCATAAAGAAGCAAACATAACCTCTCTCTTTCCTACAAGTTCAGCATGTGCTTTACCTAAACCCTCTTCTTTTCTAGCATAAGGATAAAAAGCCGAAGCATAGACCATAGCCCATCTACTAAGAGTAGGCATTAATATTAAAGTTTCTATTTGAATCTGATCAGTAAGTTCCATCAAAAATACAAATTTCAGTAATAATAATACAAAAGCTCCTGTCACACCATGAGCACCAACTCGACTATCACGCATAATTTCTAACATTCTTTCTTTACGACGTCCACTAAATATTCCATCTATCGTGTCCATATATCCATCTAAGTGTAAACCACCTGTAATAATAATTAATGATATAAGTATTAAAGCCTTTATTACTAAATCAGACCAAAATAAACCGAAAAGCAAATTCAAGCCAATTAAAACCAATCCAATTCCACTACCAATTATAGGGTAAAACACCATGGATTTAGCCATGTTTTTAGGAGTAAACTTAACCTTAATATTAATCGGAATCCTAGTTAAAAATTGTAAAGCTATTATTAATCTAGTAATTACTTTTCCTTTTAACATACTTTTTCACTTCCTTAGACCAGTTTTAATATTCAATCCCTCGTCTACTAGTAATTCCTTGTTCCTGATATGGATGCTTAACCGCCTGCATTTCAGTTACTAGGTCAGCAGTTTCTAAAATTTTCTTATCGAATCCACGCCCAGTCATAATTAATTCAGTCTTTTCATCCTTCAGGGAAATTAAATCCAGAACATCTTTTATAGTTAACAAATCATATCTTAAAGCATTATTTATTTCATCTAATATCACAATATCTGTTTTAGAATCAGCTAAAACCTCTTTTGTATAATCATAAGCAACCTTCACAAATTCTTTAAATTCTTCACGCGACTCATCATCATTACCTTTTAAGAAACATTCTCCACAACCAGTACATTTTTGAATTCCCTGCCTAATTAAAGCTGCATAAGGACAGCCTCGTCCAAATTGTTTAATATTTAGGTTAGGAAGTCGTTCTGTAGAAAATAACTCTCCAGAATATGCACTACCTTTCATATATTGAATCATTTCTACTTTAAACCCATGTCCTACTGCCCTTAAAGCTAATCCTAATGATGCTGTAGTCTTGCCTTTACCTTTACCAGTGTATACTTGTACTAATCCTTTTTCTAATTTATTCTTCATCATAAATAACACCTCCACTAAATTCTTCACATTTTTGAATAAAATTATCAACTACTCGCGGATTATTAGCAAAATGAAGATGTAGATAAGTAGCTAATAGATCATCTTCAACATATCCTTCTAATCTACCATCGGCTCCTTTACCTCCAGTTAAAGTATAAGCTGCTTCATAATCTTTAGGTAAATCAGACAATTTAGAATGATGAAATTCATGACCTCTTATATCCTGTCCTTTAGATAATAAAATATTGTCCACCTCTACATTGGCTTTTACATATCCCATTGCTTGTAAACGATCCTGCATTGCTGTAACTCCTGGAATTACTTTTACCATTTCATATTCTTTACCATCAAAATTAATTATTTTTTCAGTTAAATACATTAACCCTCCACATTCAGCATAGGTAGGGATTCCAAGCTCAATCATCTTTTTAATATTTTCTCTCATAGAATGATTATTACTCAATTCTTCTAAAAAGCTTTCTGGAAATCCTCCGCCGATATATAGACCATCAATATTTTCTGGTAATCTTTCATCATTAACTGGACTAAAGTATTCTATTTTTACTCCTCTAGACTCCAATAATTCTAAATTATCTTCATAATAAAAGTTAAAAGCTTCATCTCTAGCTACTGCTAGTTTAATATCTGTCTTAGATTTCTGATCTATAAATAAATTTTCTTCACCTAATTCTAAATCATTAGTTTCAGTAGCCAATTCATAAAGTTGATTCAAGTCTAAGTATTTCAAAATTACTTCAGCCAATTCATCTATATAATCATCTAATAAAGGTGTTTCTGCAGTAGGGACTAACCCTAAATGTCTTTCCGGTAATTCTAACTGCTGCTGATTAGGAATATAACCTAAAACCGAAATACCTAATTCCTCAATAGGTTCTTTAATCATCTGATAATGACTAGCACTACCAACTCGATTTAAAATTACTCCAATCAAATTTAAATCCGAATTATAATTTTGATAGCCATAGGCTAAAGCAGCTCCACTTTGAGCTAATTTTTTAGCATCAATCACTAAAATAACCGGTGTTGAAAGAATTTTAGCCACATCGGCACTACTCCCTTTCCCTTCTTCCTTTCTATGTCCATCAAAGAGTCCCATTACTCCTTCGATAATCGATAAATCAGCACCTTGACTATTCCGTAAAAAGATTTCAATCAATCGTTCTTCAGGAATCATCCAACTATCTAAATTACGAGAAACTCTTCCGGTAGCTATTGTATGAAATCCAGGATCTATATAATCAGGACCAACTTTATAAGGTTGTACTTTATATCCTTTTTTCTTCATAGCTGCCATTAATCCTATAGTTAAAGTCGTCTTACCTACTCCACTCTGAGTCCCAGCGATTAAAATTCGAGGCTGAGTCAACTAAATCGACTCCTTTCCAAATTAGTATATTTTAATAGAATTATATCTACTAAATTCCTGATTTATATTTCTATTTAGTATTTCATAATTTAAAATTTCAAGTTTAAAAGTACAGTAATCCCAATAATCACAAATAAACCTGTAGTTAAATACATTAAGTTAATAACATCTTTAATATCGTTAGCCTCCAAAATTCTAGTCTTCTCTCCTAAATACTCTCTAAAGCTAGATTGACCATGGTAATAATTAAGACCACCTAGTCTAATCCCTAATGCTCCAGCTACGGCTGCTTCAGAATAACCACCATTGGGACTTGGATGTTTATGAGCATCTCTTAACACCATTTTAAATGATGTTATTCCCTTTTTGTTAAGTAAAAAAGCAGCTATCGGGAATAATATTCCACTAACTCTAGCTGGAATTAAATTTGCTAAATCATCAATTCGCGCAGCAGCCCAACCAAAATATAAATAATCTTTACTCTTATATCCTAACATAGAATCTAAAGTATTAATAGCTTTATAGGTCATTGCTAGAGGTGCTCCTCCTAAGAATGCATAAAAAAGCGGAGATAATATACCATCAACTGTATTCTCAGCCAATGTTTCTACTGTAGCTCTAACTATCTCTTCCTCTGCCATTTTTGTAGTATCTCGCCCTACAATCCAATTTACTTTCTCTCTAGCTTCCTGCAAATCTGATATAATTAATAATTTATATATTTCTCCCCCGGCTTTAGCTAACCCTTTAATCGATAAAGTCGTATATAAAATTGCTATTTTAAAGATTAATCCTAACCAGATATCAATTGTAGTTCCAACCTTAATTAAAATATAAGTTATTGACCATGTTAATGTAATTGTCACTAATGCTAAAAGAATCCCCGCTAGTCTTTCACTAAGTTCTCCATTAGTTATTGCCCTTAAATGTTTCTCACCCCAGTTAATAAATTTACCAATAATTATTACAGGATGAGTAATCCAGTCTGGATCACCAATTAATAAATCTAATATTAATGCTATTATAACTATAATAATAAATTGATTAAACATGAGTCTAATCCCTCTTTACAATTATTTAAATTCATAATTTCATAAACCATTTTTATATCTACATTATTTCTTACAACTTCTGCTAACTTTTCATAGGCATCTTCCCTTTTTTGCGAAGTAGAAAGCTGTTGACTAAAATCAATCTCTGATAATCCCTTCTTTTTTCGTAAATGATTAATAAATGAATTACGAAAATCATCATTATCAAATATTCCGTGTAGGTAAGTGCCAAATATTTGGCCATCTGAACTAACTGCACCATCTAACCTAGAAACTTCTTGATTCATTTGATTTTTAATTTCAATTAAAGGTTCTACTTGTTCTCCCAGCTCAGTATCTCCCATATGAATCTCATAACCACTTACCTTTTCAGTAGCTAAATTACCTAAAAAGCCCCGTTGATTAATAATATTGCCAGTCACTTGAGTAGTTACTTTAGTGGGGTTAAAGATAGTATTAATATTTAGCAGATCCAGCCCTTGCACTACTTTCCCAATTGTCTCCATCTTATGTGGATCAGCTAATCGCTTACCTAACATCTGATAGCCTCCACAAATCCCAATAACCTGAGTTCCCCGCTTAGCTAATCTTTTTATCTTTTCTGCATATCCTGCCTTCCTCAAATATTCCAAATCCTCAATAGTATTCTTACTGCCAGGAATAATAATAGCATCTGGATTACCTAATGATTCTCCTGCTCGTACATACCGCACCGTAGTTTGAGGCTCATCTTCTAAAGGGGTAAAATCTGTAAAGTTAGAGATATGAGGTAGATAGACTATAGCAATCTCTATTTCGCCTTCTGTTCTATTATTCAATCTTTGGGAAGGAATAGAATCTTCTTCTGGAATTTTAAAATCATCAAAATATGGAACAACACCTAAAACCGGTACTCCGGTATAATCTTCAATAAATTCTAAACCCGATTCTAATCTATTAATATCTCCTCTAAATTTGTTAATAATAATTCCTTTAATTCTATTTACTTCATCTTCATTTAATAATTTAAAAGTACCAACAATTGAAGCAAAGACTCCTCCTTTATCAATATCCGCTACTAAAATTACGGGTGCATCAGCTAATTCTGCTGCTTTCATATTAACCAAATCATAATCTCTTAAATTAACCTCTGCTGGACTACCAGCTCCTTCTAAAGTAATTATATCATAATCATTATTCAATCTATCTAAGGACTCTTTAATATATACCAAGCTTTCACTATAATGATTAAAATATTCTTGAGCACTCATATTCTTTTTTGGTCGTCCATGAATAATAACTTGAGATACCGTATCCTCTTTAGGTTTAAGTAAAATAGGATTCATATCTACAGTTGCTTCCATTTGAGACGCTTCAGCTTGGACAGCTTGTGCTCTACCTATCTCTCCTCCTTTTTTAGTTACATAAGAATTTAATGCCATATTCTGTGATTTAAAAGGAGCTACTTTATGACCATCTTGAGCAAAGATTCTACAAAAAGCAGCAGTCAATACACTCTTTCCTACGTCTGAACCGGTTCCCTGAAACATAATTTTATTAGCCATCATTCCTGTCACCTCATTAATATGTTAATCTACAATTTTATAAAATTTAATAATTTATTTTATAATCTCATAAAGCTTTTCTAAATCAATATTCTCTCGTACTATATCTGCTAACTTATTATAACTACTCTCTAATTCTTCTTTTAGTGATTTTACCTCTTCATCTAAAGGTTCTAAACCTCTCTTTTGTCGTAAAGTATTAATCAAATTCCTTCTAAAAGTATCATTGTCAAAAATCCCATGTAAATAAGTTCCTAAAATCAAACCATCTTCACTAACTGCTCCATCAGCAATATTGACGGAATCATTGCCTCTCTTTTTAATTCGAAAGGCTGGAAGATTATCATTCAAAAGTTGACTAGTCCCCATATGAATTTCATATCCTTCTACTTTACTCTCTTTTAAGTCAGTTAAAAATTCTCCTCCACCCTCTATAATAGCTTCAGCTTGAAATGTTAATTTATTAGAACTAAAATTAGTCTCAATAGGTAATAAACCTAATCCTTTTATCTCTTCCCAATTAGACTCTGTGCCTTCTGGGTCATAAATCTTTTGTCCTAGCATTTGATAACCACCACAAACGCCAATTATTGGAATATTATTCTTAGCAGCAGTACAGATTTGTTCAGCTAATCCACTTTCTTTTAAATAAACTAAATCATCTATTGTGTTTTTAGTCCCTGGAATAATAATTAAATCAGGCTCTCCTAAATAATCAGTTTGATTAATATATCTCACTTCAGTATTTGGCTCTTGTTCAAAAGGTTCTAAATCAGTAAAGTTAGAGATGTGAGGCAACCGAATTACCGCTATCTCTATTTCAGCTTCTTGATCTGTTAGTTGAGTTAATGCTACAGAATCTTCTGCAGGAATTCTGAAATCTTTAAAATAAGGAATAACTCCTAAAACTGGTATGCCTGTCTCCTCTTCTATAATATCAATTCCTGGTTTTAATAATTCAATATCACCTCGAAACTTATTAAGGATAATACCAGCTACTAATTTCTTCTCTTTTGGTGGTAATAATTCGATAGTTCCTACTACTGATGCCAAAGCTCCTCCTCTATCTACATCTGCTACTAATAAAACTGGAGACTTTCTTATTTTTGCAACATTCATATTAGCTAAATCCTGTTTTTTAATATTGATCTCTGCTGGGCTACCAGCACCTTCTAAAACCACTATCTCAAATTGTTGACATAATCTGTTTAAAGAATTTTTAATCGTTTTTAATGCATCAGCACGATAATCTTCATCTTGTTCTTTTAAACCCAAATCTGCTAAAGGTCTGCCATGTTTAATTACTTGAGACTTTCCATCACCTTTAGGCTTCAATAAGAATGGCTGCATATCAACAGTAGCTTCTACTTGAGCAGCTTGAGCCTGAATTGCCTGTGCCGTGCCAATCTCTCCACCATCCTGGGTCACATAAGAATTTAATGCCATATTCCATCCTTTAAAAGGAGCAACTTTATAACTATCTTCAGCAAAAATTCTACAAAGAGCAGTAGCTAAAATACTTTTACCTACATTGGAGGCTGTTCCTTGTAACATGATAGTTTTAGCAGTCATCCTTATCTCCTCCAAACCTTGCTATAGTCTTTTGACCTAACTCTTTAATCTCAACCGGAAGACCAGCATAAGTAATATACACCTCATCAGCCACTTCTGCTATAATTTGATTGGCCCTACCTACTGTGTCACGATAGACTCTACTTAAAGGATATGCTGGAACTACACCTTGACCTAATTCATTAGAAACAATAATTATGTTAACCTCAGCTTCCTGTAATTTTGAAGCTATTTTTTCAATCTTAGCTAATGTTTTTCTAGATTTCTTCTCTCCATCAGTAAATTGATAATCCTCAGTTCCAAATTCTTCTCCCTGTAAAAGAATATTCGAAACTAAAACTGTTAAGCAATCCAATAGTATCACTTCTGCTTCTTGTGACAATTCTGCTATTCTCTCTGCCACATCTTTAGGTTCCTCTACTGTCCGCCACTCACTTGGTCTATCCTCTTGATGTTTTTTAATTCTCTCTTCCATCTCTTTATCATTTGCTTCAGCTGTGGCTATATAAGTTACATCTTTTCCTCCTAAAGTTCCAGCTACCTTCTCGGCAAATGAACTTTTGCCACTACGGGCTCCTCCTAAAATTAAGACTACTTTTTGACCTCCTGTCTCCATTAACCTGCCACTCCTTTATCTAACTTAGCTAAATATACTGTTAATTCTTCTAGACTTGAAACTACTTGAATATAATCTAACTTTGGTCGCTCGATTACTAAAGTAGGAATATCAAGATCTTGAGCTGCAATCAATTTAGCTTCTAATCCTCCTGTTTTACCACTGGCTTTAGTTACTAATAAATCAATATCATAATCTATTAATATTTGTTTATTTAAACGTCGACTAAAAGGACCTTGCATAGCTATGATATTTTTTATCGGAATATTTAAATCTTTTTGACACTTTTTAAGCACTTGAGATGTAGGCAAAATTCTAACTATAACTCGCTGATCAAAGTCAGAAATTCCTTCGACAAAGTCGGGTAATTCTTTACTACCAATAGTTAATAATACTTTACCGGATCTCTTATTTATATGCTTAATAGCTGACTGAAAATCTAGTTTTTTAATAATTAATTCATTGTCAGGCAGAATCACACCTTCTCTTTCAAACCTAACATATTGAACATCTAAATTATTAGTAGCTTCAATGGCATTTTGAGAAACTTCTTCAGCAAAAGGGTGGGTAGCATCAATTACTGTTGTAATCCCATATTTATTAATAATCTCTTCCATTTCCTCTTTATCTAATCTTCCTGTAATTATCTCTATATCACCTAATTGCCTTAATAAACGCTCACCATATTTAGTAACGACTGAAGTTATCACTTCATAATCAGCTTCTAATAATTCTTTAATTATTCTGCGGCTATCTTTAGTTCCACACAAGACATAAATCATAATTCATAACCCCTTGGTGTAATCATTAAGTCAGCAAAAGTAAATGTCTCGGAATTACCAATAATCACAGTAGTCACCATATTAATCTCATGGTTTAACATGTTTTCTAAATCTGTAATCATCATTTCCTCAGTTCCTCGCTTAGCACTACGAACAATTCCTACTGGGGTATCTGGAGCTTTATGTTTTAAAAATATATTTCGTGCTTCTTTAATCTGTTCTGTTCTTTGCTTACTTTTAGGATTATAAAGAGCTATTACAAAATCACCTGCTGCAGCTTTTTCTAATCTATCAATAATTACTTCCCAAGGTGTTAAAAGATCACTTAAACTAATCACCGCATAATCATGCATTAACGGTGCTCCTAAAGTAGAAGCTGCTGCATTAGCGGCAGTTATCCCTGGGATAATTTCAACAGATAAATCTAACTCGTTCTCTGCTACCATCTCTAATACTAAACCGGCCATACCATAAACCCCTGCATCACCGCTACTAATCATAGCTACCCTTTTGCCATCCTGGGCTGCTTCCACTGCTAATTGAGTTCGATCTACCTCCTTAGTCATCCCTGTAGAAATTACTT
Source organism: Selenihalanaerobacter shriftii (assembly GCF_900167185.1). Classification (NCBI taxonomy): domain Bacteria; kingdom Bacillati; phylum Bacillota; class Clostridia; order Halanaerobiales; family Halobacteroidaceae; genus Selenihalanaerobacter; species Selenihalanaerobacter shriftii. The sequence continues at coordinate 93,287 of NZ_FUWM01000005.1, read as the reverse complement.
CTTGCTCTTCATCAATTAAATCTTCTAATAAGTCAATATAAGTATTGTAACCAACTACCACATCTACCTCTTTAATTACTTTAAAAGCCTTAATACTTAAATACTCTAAATCACCTGGTCCTAACCCTACTACATAAATCTCTCCTCGGCAATTGCTACTGTCACTCCTTGTAATTTCTGCTTCTTTAAGAGTAATTCCATCCTCTTTCCACTCAATAATGCTACTGGTTCGCATACTCCACCAACTCCTATTATTTTTTTAACAAACTCCGAAGTTGTAAATTCTAAGTCAGTTGCTTTAATTTCTTCTCGAGAAATAATATTTAGATTAAATTCATTCTCCTTAGCATATTCCAACAAACCTTCTTCATTAGCTTTAAGATCAATAGTTGCTAAAAATCTCACTTGCCTCAAGTTCTTATCAATCTTTGTTAAAGCTGTTCTCACTGCCTTTTCAATTTTATCTTTAGAAATACCTCGGCGACATCCAATTCCAACTACTAAATTCCTTGGCTTTAACCATAAATATGACGTTTTTTTAATTTCAGCAGGTAGATTTAATTGTTGATTTGAAATAATTACTGTTGCTACCTTAGAAACCTCTCCTAATTTAGTTAAAGGGTATAGTTTCATATTATCAGTCAATTCTAAATCTAATTCATAATCTGTAAAGATATTCACTTCTTTATCATTAACTATGGCTGCATTAATCCTCGTTAAATTCGAAAAAGGTTCTATTTCACAGTTTAGTTTTTTAGCTACCATATCAATTGCTAATTTATTTTGACAATCAGTCGCCGTAGTAACTACTGGTTTAGCATTGATTAAATTGGCTATACTTACTGCTAATTCATTAGCGCCACCTAAATGGCCTGATAAAGTACTAATTACGAATTCTTTAGTCTCATCAATTGTAATGACAGCTGGATCACTTCTTTTATCATCTAAAATACCAGCTATTACCCTAACTACAATCCCTAAAGCCATAACGAATATTAGACCATCATACTGATCAAAGATATCTTCAACTAATCCCTTTAGTCTACCTGAATACTGATTGATTCCTTCTAAATCATCTATCTGCTTACCTAACTTATCAGAAATAAAAATATCAACTTCATCGCTATAACTATCTGCTATCTCTTTAGCTGTAGCTAATCCACCTTTAGTTACAGCCATTATTGCTAATTTCATTATTAATTACTCCCAGTCTTACTCTTCCTATATTCATGGCTAAAGTCTTTATCATAAAGTTTAGATTTAGAGTATTCAGTATCTAAGAAGTCACCAACTACAACCATAGCTGTCTTATTAATTTCTGCTTCTTTAACTTTAGCAGCAATCGTTTCTAATGTGCCTACTACCTTTTTCTCATCAAACCAAGATGCTTTCTGAACTACAGCTACTGGAGTTTTTATAGGATATTCTTGGGCTAACTCTTTAACCACATCTTCAATCATGTGTACACTTAAGAAGATGGCCATAGAAGCATTATGCTTAGCTAATTTATGAAGTTTCTCTTTATCTGGGACGCTAGTTCTCCCCTCTAGTCTAGTAACAATTACTGTCTGACTTACATCGGGTAGAGTATATTCCCGCTTTAATGCTGCAGCTGTAGCTAAAAAAGAGCTAACTCCTGGTATTACTTCATAATCAATTCCTTTTTCCTCTAAAGCATCCATCTGTTCTTGAATTGCCCCATAAATACTTGGATCTCCGGTATGCACTCTAGCAACTAGCTTTCCATCAGCTATAGCTGCTTCCATCTTCTCTAAAACCTCTTCTAAAGTCATGGCTGCACTATCATAAATTTCGGAATTATTTTTTGCAACATCCAAAACAGCTGGATTCACTAATGAACCAGCATAAATAATTAAGTCTGCCTTCTTAATAATCTTTTGACCTTTAACTGTAATTAATTCTGGATCTCCTGGTCCTGCTCCAATAAAGTATACCTTCATTATTCATCATCCTCCTTAATTGCATCTTTAGCAATTATCATAGATAGGTAATCTAAATCTTTACCAACTAATGAATCTAAGTCAGTAGTTAAAACCTCTTCTTCTTGTCCACATTTACTAGCATAGAATGAATAATCTTTAACTCCTGCCTCTTCTAGTTTATCGACTACTTCATCGAAATTACTGGCCACCTTCATTAATACTGAATTATCAAATTTCTTTAACGTCTCTTCTAAATCATCATAATCATAAGCTGCAGGAATAATAGCTACTGTTTCATTCTTTTCAGCCAAAGGTCGATTCATAGCTGCTGCACAAGCTGAATATGAATTAATCCCTGGAACCGTTTCTATCTCAATCCCATCTCCTTGTAACCTCTTTAAAACATAAATATAAGTACTATATAATAATGGATCACCAATAGTAATAAAAGCAACATCTTTACCTGCTTCTAATTCATCTCTAATCTCAACACTGGCTTCATTCCAAAAAGCATTCAATTTATCTTGGTCATGAGTCATAGGAAATATTAATTCTTTAATTGTTATCTCTCTTTCTAAAACCTTTTCAACTATAGATAACGCTATACTCTCCTTACCAACTGCTGATTTAGGAGTACAAATGATATCCACATTCTCTAATACTCTTTTAGCCTTTAGTGTCATTAATTCAGGATCTCCAGGTCCCACTCCTACTCCATAAAATTTACCAGTCATCTTATCTTCTCCTCTCACCAGCAATAATATAAACAGGATTCTGTCCTTCTAGCATATAATAATCGCCTACCTCTTTAGTTCTTGTAATATTAACTGTCACTATATCTAATTCATAATTTAAATCTAATAAATTCTGCTTAGCATCTAATAATGTTTCTAAAGTTATTGCATTAACAACAATTCTGCCTTCTGGCTTTAAATTTTGATCAACTATCTCCAATATTTCCGCTAACCTTCCTCCACTTCCACCTATAATCACTCTATTTGCTGATGGTAATCCTTCTAGGGCTTGTGGAGCTTCTCCGCTTATGACATTAATATTATCTAATTTAAATTTATTAATATTTTTTTCAATTAAATCAATACCTTCAATCTTCCTTTCAATTGACCATACTTCCCCTTCATTAGCAATCAAACCGGCCTCTATTGTTAAAGAACCGGTTCCAGCCCCGATATCATAGACTATGCTATCTTTCTTTAGTCTTAACTTAGAGATAGTAAGGGCTCTCACCTCTTCTTTAGTCATAGGGACCTGACCTCTAATAAAGTAATCATCAGGGATGCCAGGAGTCTGAAACTGCCAATTATTCATTATAGATCACCATTACTGACATCTTAAAATCATCATGTTTACTTATTTCTTCTAAGGTGCCATCAATATTTCTTTCATCATCGTATGATAATCGCTCACCTACAAAAGCCCGGCGGTCTTGCATACCATTATTTAATAAATATTTAGCAATTTCATTTGGGGGAAATTTATGATCAGTAAAGAATCCTACTTTATCATTTTTTCTTAGAAAATCTAATAATTCTGATTTATCTCTACCGTGTAAACTAGTAATTTTAGCATCTTGCCAAACTAACTTTGCTTTAGCAAAGCCTAATTGTAAAGAACTAATTCCAGGGATAACTTTAAATTCATCTCGACTAAAATGCTTAGATAAATAATTTAACATACTATAAAGTCCTGGATCTCCTGAAACTAAAACTGCAATCTGACGTTTCTTATAATTTTCTTTAATATAATTTAGATTTTTTTCTAAATCTGCTTTAATAACTAATTCCTCTTTATCTAAATCTGAAAAAAGATCTAAAGCTCTTCTGCCACCAATTAAGACATCAGATTCAGTTGCTAGGCGTTTAATAATTGGTAATAAATATTCTTCTGAACCAGGACCTATCCCTAGGATATAGATTTGATTTTCCATTCTTTATCACCTTTCTCTAACTCTACTCCATCACTGCCTAAGACCTCTTTATCCATTGAAAATAAAATAGAACCAAAATCTATTGCTCCATCTACTTTTTCTGTAGCTTTAGTTACTACCCGTTGAGCTAGGGTTTCAAAGACGTTTTCTGCTAAACCTACCTCTTTTAAAATTTGGAGTGCCTCTTCTGTAGTATTAGCTTGCAAAATTCTTTCTATCACTTGCTGACTACCACCTAGACTAGCAGTATAAGCAGCAATTGTTTCTAATCTAGCATCAGACACTTTACTATGAGTATCAAAAATTCCAGCTGCTACCTTAACTAACTTTCCTATATGCCCTAATAAAATAATTCTTTTTATCCCTTTTTCAGCTGCTCTCTTTAACATATAGCCAACGAAATTACTCATCTTCACCCACTGATTATCAGGGACTCCTAAACTCTTAGCCATTCGCTTACCATAATTCCCAAAAATAAAGACTAACTCTTTATTTCCTTCGGCTATAGCCTGGTCTATAGCTACTACTAAGGACTCCTTATATGCCTTTTTAGACATTGGTTCTACAATGCCCGTGGTGCCTAAAATTGAAATTCCACCTTCAATTCCTAAACGAGGATTAAAGGTCTTCTTAGCTATTTCTTCACCGCGAGATACTTTAATCTTAATCTTAACTCCTGCCTTTGGTGGTAAGACTTTCTTTACTTCTTGAATGATCATCTTGCGCGGCACAGGATTTATAGCAACTTCTCCAACTTCAACTACTAATCCAGGCTTAGTCACCTTTCCTACTCCCTGACCACCTTCAAGTTCAACTCCACTTTCTATTTTGCTTACTTCAGCTATAATTTCTAAACCATCAGTAATATCTGGGTCATCTCCACCATCTTTAAGAATAGTGCAACTGACTTGATTCTCTTTCTTTTTTATCTTGATTACTTCTAAATCTACAACTATCTTAGCAGGAGTGTCAACCTTGACCTTCCTAACTAATCTTCCGGAATATAGAGTATCTGTAGCAGCCTTTGCAGCTCCAGCAGCAGTAGTTCCAGTAGTATATCCTCTTCTTAATTTTTTGCCATCCCGTACTACATATGATTCAAACATGACTGTCACCTCTAATCCTCTACTTTTACTTTCCAACTTAACAATCATCATTTTTTTATACTATATCTTTTTTTAAGTCATATACAACAAAGCATTTGTAATCGATGCTGCTACACTACTTCCTCCTTTTCTTCCTTTTACAGTAATAAATGGAATATCTAACTTTTCTAATTCCGCCTTAGATTCCTTAGCTCCTACAAATCCAACTGGAGTACCAATAATTAATTCAGGTTCTACTTTCCCAGCTTCTATTAACTTCATTAATTCAAAAAGAGCAGTAGGCGCATTACCTATAGAAAAAATCTTATTTTTAGGGTTTTTACTAGCTTTACGCATAGACATCATTGACCGAGTAATTCCTAACTCTTTTGCTTCCTTAGCTACATCTTCATTACTAATAAAACATTCTAATTCTCCACCTAAAGCACCTAATTTTCGCTTATTAATACCGGCTCGTAACATATTAACATCAGTTACAATATTAGATCCTGATTTTAAAGCTTTTAAACCTGATTCAATTGCCTCATCAGCAATAATAATTAAATCTTTAAAATCAAAGTCAGCTGTAGCATGAATAACCCTTTTAACTACTTTTTTTTCTCGTTCAGCATAATCTAAATTAGCCACTTCTTCTATAATCTGCATACTTTTTGCTTCTATTGCTTTTGGATCTTCAATAATTTTCAAATTTAAACTACCTCCTTAATTCTATCAGCAACTATCTCCGTTAACCTATCATCACTTCCTATATGATCTGCATAAATAAATTCAACATCTGTATACTCTTCTTTTAATTTATCTAATGCTTTTGGTACATCTTTTTGAACATGATTACCTGGAAAAAGAAATAGTGGAACTACTATTAATCGCTCCATCCCTACTTCTACTGCATCTGCTACAGCATCATTTAAACGTGGTTCAGCAAACTGCAAAGCACATCCAGTTACAAGATCATAATTCAAACTTTCTTCAGTCATTTGACAAAACTCGTGAAATGCTTGATTTGACTCCTCTGCCTTACTTCCGTGTCCTAAAATAATTACTCCTGTTTTCATTAATATCATCCTTTCAGTTTTAAAATTAAAATTTAAAATAAAAAATCCTCAATCTCGATGTAGATTGAGGATTTTTAGCCTAAAATTTATATAACATTATGTTATATAACATCCCCTACCCTTCTTTGCCACCGAAGATCTAGTAGGTCAACACTTAGGCAGGTCTCCTGACTTCTAGTTTTAACATTAAACGTAACAAACTAGTCACAGTGGCGGGCCCGCTCAGGATTTTCACCTGATTCCCTATTCTCCTCTCAAACTCACTCTGAAAGGCACCTAAGTGCTTATATTCTTTTTTACAGTTTCTCTCTAGTCTGCTCCATATTATTACACTCTAACTATATTATTCTTTAGTTAATAAGAAAGTCCTTCCTTGTGATTAAAAAAACAAATATTATTTAACTTAATTACCTATAGTACAATTGAGTTAACTTTTTAAGATTATTCACTACATCATCCGTTAACATATCTTCTCTATACCTCCATTGCCAATTTCCTACTGCCTGACCTGGAGTATTCATTCTAGCTTCACTATCTAAGCATAAAACATCCTGTAAAGGTGCTATAGCAAATGTTGCAACAGAGGACCAAGCTGCTCCTAAGAAGTCCCAACAAATTTCATTACTATTAGCATTTAAATATTCTTGAGTATAATTTTGAACCTCAGAACTTGCTTTTTGATACCACCCTAAAATAGTGTCATTATCATGTGTTCCTGTATAAACCACAGAATTTCTTGAATAATTATGTGGTAAATATTCATTATCTTCTTGAGAATCAAAAGCAAATTGTAAAATATTCATTCCTGGAAATTCAAAATCATCCCTTAACTTCTCAACGTCTGGTGTAATTACTCCTAAATCTTCAGCAATAATTGGTAGTTCTCCTAGCTCATCTTCTATTGTTTTAAAGAAATCCTCTCCTGGACCTTCTACCCATTCTCCATTAACTGCTGTATCTTCACCATAAGGCACAGCCCAATAAGCAGCAAACCCTCTAAAATGGTCTAGTCGAACTACATCTACTAAGTCCAACATTGCATTAAATCTATCTATCCACCACTTATAACCCCTATCTTTTAATTTATTCCAATCATATAACGGATTACCCCATAACTGCCCGGTTTTACTAAAATAATCTGGAGGTACTCCGGCTACATTTATAGGATTTCCCTCTCTATCTAATTCAAAAATTTCAGGATTAGCCCAAACGTCTGCACTATCAAAAGCGACAAAAATAGGCATATCTCCAATAATATTAATACAATTTTGATTGGCATAAGATTTTAACTGATACCACTGCTTGAAGAAAGTATACTGAACAAATTTTTGAAACTGGATCCTTCCACTTAATTCGACTTTATATTTATCAACAGCAGAATCCTTTCTAAACTTTATATCATCATCCCACTCTGTCCAAGGCTTACCTCCGAAATATTCTTTTAAAGCCATAAATAAAGCATAATTATCTAGCCATTCTGAATTTTTTTTACAAAACCGATCAAACTTATTTCTCTCTAAATGAGAAGTAGAGGAATTAAATTCATGAAAAGCCTTTTCTAAAAGAGGAAATTTAAAGTTAATCACTTTCCCATAATCTACATGGTCCTTAGGCAAGTCAACATCCACATTTAAGTCTTCTTCTGTAAGTAATTCTTCTTCTTTTAATTTATCCAAACTAATCAATAAAGGATTTCCTGCAAAAGCAGAAAAAGATTGATAAGGAGAATCTCCATATCCTGTAGGTCCTAGTGGAAACACTTGCCACAATTTCTGTTCTGTTACGATTAAAAAATCTATAAATTTATAAGCTTCATCACCTAAAGAACCTATTCCATAGTTCCCTGGCAATGAAGTTGGATGTAATAGGATACCACTTTTTCTTTCAAAGTTCATTAACTTTTCTCCCCCTCGATATAATAATTTATATCTAAGCTTATTATAGTTTACTTTAATTTAACTATTGCTCCAGCTATTCCAGGTAACCTAATACTTAATACACCGTTTTCTACTTTTACCTTTCCTCCTTGATATAATTCTAAGTATTCTCCATCCTCCTGGTTTACATTTAAATCTAATCCCAAAATATTCTCACTAACATTAATTATAACTAAGAGCTCTTCTCCTTTATAGCTACGTTTAAAAATATAAAGCTCATTATCTTTTATATCAATATGTTTAACATTCCCTCTTCGTAAAGCTACTTCTTCTTTCTTAATTTTGATTAATTTCTGATAATGTTCTAAGATATCTTGGTCTGGTTTAGTATAACCTCTATCTTTCCAAATCATAGTTCTGCGGCAATCACAACCATCTTTTCCTTTCATACCAATCTCATCACCATAATAAATTACTGGGACTCCAAGATACGTCATTTGAAAAAATGCTGTTAATTTTAGTCTTTCTTTATTTTCATTAATTACAGTTAAATATCTAGTAGTATCATGACTTCCTATTAAGTTAAACATAACTTTATTAACTTGTTCTGGATACTGCAGTCGTAATTTACCTAATTCATTAGCAAATTCATCAGCAGTTATTTCATTTAATCCAATAAATCTAACAACTGCATCTCTAAAACGATAATTCATTACACTATCAAATTCATCTCCTTGTAAATAACCAGAAGCATCATCCCAAATTTCTCCTACAATATATATTTCTGGATTAATCTCTTTAACAAACTTTCTCCATTCTTTCCAAAAATCAGGGTACATATCCTTAACTTCATTTGGAACATCTAATCTCCAACCATCAATTCCAGCAGATAAATCACCATTACCCTTAGGGTCCATCCACTTTTTTGTTACTTCAAATAAATATTCACGTACTTCAGAATTTTCGGTATTCAACTGTGGCAAATGACCAAAGTTCCACCAACATTCATAATTTGGTGGATTTTCTTTATTCTGTTCATGTAGTGGGATGATTGGAAAACTTTTAATATGATACCAATCTACATATTTAGAGTCTTGCCCCTTCTCTACAATATCTTGAAATGCCCAATGTTCATATCCTGTATGATTAAAAACTGCATCAAATATAACTTTAATATCATTCTTATGTAATTTCTGCATTAATTCTATTAAATATTCTTCTGAAGCTTCTAAGTCACCTTTGATCGCTAAAGTATCATCAACCAATTCATAACCTTCTGTATTATATTTGTGATTAGACGTAGCTTTAAATATTGGATTAAGATAAATAGCATTGACCCCTAATTTTTTAAGATAAGGTAATTTCTTTTCAATCCCTTGTAAGTCTCCACCATAGAATACATAGTGACCTCCCTCTGGATGAATAGCATTATTATCATCATAAAAATCAACATCCCTAGTTATAACTGGGGAACTAGGAGGTACCCCTTCTTCCCAATCTGGAATTATAGCATCATATAAATTATTATTATCTTTATATATCCCTATTTTATCTGGATCATTATCCGGATTACCATTGTAAAATCTATCAGGGAATATTTGATAAAAAATTGCATCTCTAACCCAATCTGGGGTTTTAAATATATCTACAGTTGATAAGTCATATTCAAAAAGTTTACTTTCTTTTAACGGATTATCTTTTTTTTCTTCTTGAAATCCATCTTTATCATACCAAATCACTCTATCTCCGTCTTGAATCTTAAATACATATTGAAACTTCGAGCTATCTACATTAATAATCCCTCTATAAAATTCAAAATGATTATCAACAACAAATGGTGCTAACTTAACTTCCTTTGTATGACCATCATTATAATGTAAAATAACTCTTTCTACATCATGTCGCTTTGTCCGAAATCTAATAGAAGCTTTATCCTTATCTAGTGGATTAATAAAAGTTTTTTCTGCATTATCATGTTCTAATGCTTCAACTGTAATCTGTCCATTACCTCGCTTTGCAGGAGGGACAAAATGTTCAAAACTTTCTACTTTAACTACTCCATTTTTATTACCAAACCCATCATCTACATAATAATTAGCATCAGGTGGCTTTTGCCAATTATCTTCATTAATTAAAAATTTATATTGATATTCGCCAGGTTCTACCTTTAAGGTAGCCTCGTAAGTTCCATCCCCATTATCATCAAACATAGGCGTTGCTTGCCGGTCCCAATCATTAAAATCACCAACTAAATTAACTTTCTCTATTGAAATTACCGGTTTATAAGTAAATTTCACTTCCACAGTCTCCGACATTTCTATCCCCCCAGCTTTGACAATCTAGCATACTTAAAATCTCTTCAATATTATTTTATAATATTTCTATCTACTTTATACATTTGAATAATTTTACTTAACTATTACTTTATTAATTAAACTATAACTCTATCTTTAAATAAATTATATTTAGTTTTTCCAATCCCTACTATTTTCATTAAATCTTCTGGATCTTTAAATTGGCCTTTTTCCTTTCTATAATCTAATATATTCTTAGCTAATACAGCTCCAACTCCCTTTAAATCTTTTAATTCATCAATAGAAGCAAGATTAATATTAATTTTTGAATTGTCTTTTATATTTATATTATCATTCATCTTTTCAGAACCTATATCCAATGTTTTATAATATAAATTAATATATTCTTGAGCTGAATTCTTCCAACTAAAATCTGAATTCATTGCATTCTTAACTATTTGTTTCCAAATGTTCGGTTGATGATAAAAGTTAATAGCACGGAGAATAGTGTCTAACATATCTTGAGTATCATAATCTTTAAAACTAAAGCCATTACCCTGATTAGTGATTTCATCATAAGCAGAAATAGTATCTTTCAAACCACCAGTCTCTCTAACTATTGGAATAGTACCATATCTTAAACTAATTAATTGACTTAAACCACAGGGCTCATATTTAGAAGGCATTAGAAAAATATCACTTCCGGCATATATTTTCTGAGCTAAAATTACATCATATTTAATATTAGTAGCTATTTTATCCGGATAATATTTAGCTATTTGCTGAAAAAAATGTTCATATTTCTCTTCTCCTGTCCCTAAAATAATTAATTGAATATCTTCTTGCATTAAATCATCAATAATAGATTTGACCAAATCAAGTCCTTTTTGTTCAACTAATCTAGAAACAATACTGATCACAGGGACTTCATCTCTTATTGATAAACCCATATCTTTTTGCAATTGTCTCTTATTTTTTAACTTTCCTTCTAGATTATTAAGATCATAATTAGCATAAATATTTTGGTCATTAGCTGGATTATTCTTTTGATAATCAATACCATTAACAATTCCATATACATCATTTTCATTCATTCTTATTACATAATCCAATCCTTCTCCAAAATAAGGAGTAGTAATTTCTTTGGCATAAGTCTTACTAACTGTAGTAACAGTATCTGACATATTAATTCCCATCTTCATATAATTCACAAAATTATTATGTTTAAGCACTCCTGATTTCCAATGAGCAGAATCTAAACATAATACATCACTTAAAATCTTTTTTCCAAACTCCCCTTGATACTTTAAATTATGAATTGTATATACTGTCTTAATATCCTCATAAAAGTCATACATTTTGTAATTATCTTTTAAAATCATACTCAATGGCCCTGTCTGCCAATCATTACAATGTATAATATCTGGTTTAAAATCAATCTTAGGTAGCATCTCCAAAACAGCTCGACAAAAATATGCAAACTGAATATGTCGATCCTCTTCCTCATATATAGTATCACGATTGAAATAATTTTTATTATCTACAAAATAAGTTGGGATCCCGTTATTATCTAATCTATTAATTCCAACATAATTATTACGCCAAGCTACCCTAGTTTTATAATGTAATACATGCTCTAACTTATTGATATATCTATCTGAAATTTGCTTATATTCAGGCATTACTACTCGAATATCATGACCTAACTCTTCAATTGCCTGGGGCAGGGAGCTTGACACATCAGCCAAGCCCCCTGTCTTTATAAAAGGATCTACTTCCGAAGCCACAAAAAGGATTTTTAATTTATCTTGCATACTATCCCTCCATTTTTAATCCCGCGTTCTGATCGTACTTCCATTTTTAATATTCTTATTACTGAAATCTTTCTCTTTAACCCCAGGAAAGATTCTACAATTTCCTCCAACTAAAGTACCATTTGGAATTTGAACCCCTTTTCCTACTAAACTTAAACCACTATGTAAAAGTTCTGGTTGTTCGAAATTAACATCTTGAATACTACAAGAGCCTATCTTAGTATTCTTACCTATAATTACTTCTTTATCAATTATACTTTTACAAATTGCAGAGTGTTTTTTTATTGTAGTATTATTAAAAATAACTGAATCTTTAACATGAGCATCTTCCTCAATAAATACTCCTGGAGAAATAATAGAGTTTGTAACTTTACCATTAATAACTGCCCCATTAGAGAGTAAACTTTCACTAACCTCTGCCTGTGGTCCAAGTTTAACCGGAGGCTTACGTTCACTTCGAGTATGCCACTGCCAATTTTCATCATATAAATCCATTTCTGGCATAGGACCAGTTAAAGATAAATTAGCTTCCCAAAATGACTCAAGCGTTCCCACATCTCGCCAGTAGCCTTCATGTTCATAAGCAAATACATTTGTATCCTCTATCATCCTTGGGATTATATGATGACCAAAATCAGAGTCTCCTTGATTACAAAACTCCTCTAATTTATTAACTAAAGCCTCTTTACTGAAAACATAAATTCCCATTGAAGCTAAATTACTGGTGGGTTCTTCTGGTTTTTCTTCAAAATTTATAATTTGCATATCATCATTAACATCTAGAATTCCAAATTGATGAGCAGCTTTCATAGGAACTCGTTTAACTGAAATCGTCAAATCAGCTCCTTTTTTCTTATGATATGAAACCATTTCAGCATAATTCATCTTATAGACATGGTCTCCAGATAAGATAACAACATATTCAGGATCCATCTCTTTTATATAATTTATATTGCAATAAACAGCATGGGCTGTACCTTGATACCATCCCCCTTTTCTACCTGTATAAGGTTGTAAAATAGTTACACCACCAAACTGTCGGTCAAGGTCCCAAGGTCTCCCAATACCAATATGTTTATTCAATGATCTAGGTAAATATTGTGTCAAAACACCTATAGTGTAAATTCCTGAATTAACACAGTTACTCAAAGTAAAATCAATTAAACGATACTTACCACCAAAAGGCACACTAGGCTTAGCTCTATCCTCTGATAAGATATCTAGCCTACTCCCTCTACCTCCAGCTAAAATTAATGCTAAAATATTCATAATTACACCTCGCTTAAGAGATCATTTAACTTATAATCATTATAAAGAATCATTTACTTATTACTGCTTACTATATACCCGATAATCAATTTCGGGAAAAATATTATTCTTATTCTCTAATTCTTCTACCCACCCCTCATCTATACTACTAGTCTTAATTTGATTATAAAGATTAAAGAAGTTATTTATGTGAAATTTAGTTCTTTTTACTGCATATTCTACCATAGTCCCTGTTTTCATAATAAAAGCCCAGTCACTACTTTGCGCTAATAATAATTCACGCGCAGCCTGATTTAATGCCCTTTTGACTAATGAATTAGGATCTGATATCTCAGTAGCTATTTCTGTCATTTTATCTGCTGCTTGATGTAAGTGGCGATAAATCCAATCATTATTGTCATTTAGCCAAACATCATTATAACCATTAGCCCCCCAACTACACAATGGCGGTTGACAGACTTGATTCTCTGGATATTCTTCTAAATAATCGATAGGCGAAATTAACTCAATCTTTCCTTCATTGGCTACCTCTTTAATGACATGGTACAGAAAACTAGGTCCCTCGTACCACCAATGTCCAAACAACTCTGCATCATAAGGAGCTACAATCATAGGTTTTCGATCTATTAATTCGTCTAAGTACTCAACCTGCTCTATTCGTTTTGAAATGAAGTCTGCAGCATGACTCTTTATTTTCTTAAAAGCAAATTTCGGATTATAAATTTCTTTATCTTCTAACTTGCAATCATCATCAGTAATTTTATAGTATTTAATTCCTGTATTAATTCGAACATTTTCTTCATGAATATAAGATTGAATATAATCTAACGGTAAATCAAAACCTATATCTCTATAATACTCACGATAATCATGATCACCTGGATATCCTTCATCTGCACTCCACACCTGTTTAGCAGAATCATTATCTCTACCAAAAGCAGCTACTCCTGATGGAGTATATATAGGGGCAAACACTCCATACTTAGGTTGCGGCTTAGCATATAGCACTCCATGAGTATCAAGAACAAAGAATCTAATATCATATTCATTTAAAATTTCATCAAGTCCCGGATAATAACCACACTCTGGTAGCCAAATTCCTGATGGTTTTTGACCAAAATGTTTTTTATGATTCTTTATGGCAAACTCAATCTGAGCTCTAACTGACTCTGGGTTCTCTTGCATTAATGGTAGATATCCATGTGTTGCTCCACAAGTTATTAACTCCAAATAGCCTAACTCTTGAAACTTTTTGAAAGCTGCAACTAAATTATTCTTATATTTACTAAAAATATCTTTAGCTTGTTGAAATTTAAAAAGATACATATTTGCAATTTGATTCAATTTAGGTTGACCTTGAGTTCTCTTTAATTCTTTAGAAGCTAATTCAAGTAATTGATTAAGATATTCAATATAACGTTGTTGCAATAAGGGATCAGCTAACATTGTAATTAAAGTAGGACTTAAAGAAAGAGTTAATCTATAATCAATCTTTTCTTTATGCAATTTTTCAAAATGGCTTATCAAAGGAATATAAGTTTCAGTAATTGCTTCATATAGCCACCTTTCTTCTAAAAAATCCTCATGTTCTGGATGTCGTACAAATGGCAAATGAGCATGTAATACTAACGATAAATAACCTTTATCTTTTAACAAAATTTATCACCCCTATATTACTTAATCTTATTTTAGCCTCCAAATGAACTATATCCAGTTCTTAAACTAGACTCTTGTATTCTCTCCTTTATTTTTTTCATGAATTCTGCAGAACTATATTTACTAGAATTATCAATTCCAGATAACATATATATTCTTTTCAATTTCTCATTAACTCTCATCAATTCCTCTGTTGCTATATCACTAATATCATTAGGTGGTGTATGTATTTCGTTAGATTTAAGCATAGAATTAAATTGTAATTCATCATCTAAAATTCCTAACTTAACTTTATACGAATGATTTGGTTCTAAGTCGCTAATATACCAACTATCATGCTCTTGAGTGATACTAATATCATAAAAATCAATCTCCTTTTTTGGAGTTGTATCATATACTCTTAATATTAAACGAGCTTCATCTGTTTCCTCATAACCCGCTTGATAAGTTATTTCCTGTAACTTATCAGGAGTATATTCCCAATATACATAAGCCCATTCTGGATTTTTTACTTTTAAAACTATCTTGTTAATATGATATTTTTTAGAAAATTGATTTCCACCCCCATATTTTGGTAAATACTTCTCTTGAAAATCAATCTGTCCACTTATTTGGCTACCTTCATTCCAACTTGTCGATGATACCATATGATCCCCCCCTTTTTTAAAAAAATAAAATTTATGACATATTTACTATTATCTAAACTCAATTCACTTTTATTAATTCCTTCATATAAACAGAAATAATTAGCTTTTAAGCTAATTATTTGTAGATTTAACTAGTATATTTGGGCAGTTGGAAGAATTCTAAAAATCATTCTAACAATCTACGCTCTTATTGTTTATATATGGATTTATTGTTATTATTATATATTACTGTATTTAAATTCTGATTCCTTCATTTTTAACTTTATTTTTTTCTAAAATCTTTAATACATGAATTATTGCTGAATAAATTTACACTATTAAATTTCACTTTTTATTCTATGATTTCTTATATAATCATTTAATTTCAATATCTATTTTATAATATATATTTTCAAAATTTATTTAATAAAATATGAGCTCTAGTTAAATTTAACTAGAGCTCATATTTTGACACTATTATAGATTATGTGTTAGAATTATTTAGTAACTTATATTCGAAAGGAGAACTCAATTAATATGCAATTCACTATTATAATAAATCAAATTTTAATATTATTTCTTATGATTTTAGTAGGATATATAGTAAGAAAGAAAGGAATTATTAACCAAGAAATTAATGAAGGGCTTTCTAATCTTTTACTTGAAGTAAATTTACCAGCATTAATTATCTCTTCAATGACAATTACTATTAACCCTACATTAATAACTAATATTAAAACAATTAGTTTTATTTCAATTATCATTTACCTTATTTTAATAATAGTAGTAACTTTTTTGATGAAATTTTTATCTATTTCTAAACGACAAAAGCCAGTTCTAAATTACTTTCTTATTTTTGGAAATGTAGGATATATGGGGTATCCAGTAATTGATACTATTTATCCTGAACATGGACTATTTTACGCTGTAATAGCTAATCTCTTTTTTAATCTTTTGATGTTTACCTATGGCATTTACATATTCACTAAAGATAACAAAAATAATGAGGGAATTTCTCTAAAAAATTTACTCAATAATGGTTTAATAGCAACTGTTATTGGCTTTATTTTATTGTTTACTGGATGGCAAATACCGACATTTATTAATGGAGGTTTAGAAAGTCTAGGTAATATGACATTTCCTTTATCTATGTTAATTATCGGTAGCTCTTTAACAAATATTAACTTTAAAACTATACTAAGTAATACTTCTCTTTATCTACTGAGTGGATTAAAACTTTTAGTTATCCCATTTATTATTTTGCTAATTTTAAAACCTTTTAATATTCCTAAAGTAATTAATGATATAACTATTATTCTCTTTGCTATGCCTGCATCTGCAAGTGGAGTTATTTTTGCTGAAAAGTTTGATAGTGATTATGAATTCGCTTCTGAGGGAGTATTTTTTACAACTTTATTATCACTATTTACTATCCCTATCTTTGTTTATCTAATTACATTATAAGTAAAAATGTAACTCTTCCAAACTCTTCCAAATTTTTATAAATGTTTGACTATTAATTAGAAATAGAGTATAATATTAGTAAATATAATTCCTAAGGGGAGGGGATTGGGGTGCCGGTTTTTGTCAATGTACCAGGCTGTACATGTGATGATTTATCAGGATGTCCTTCAATTTACATGTGTGATGCTGATGCATTAACATATGACGAAGAAAATGATACTATTGTTTATGATGAAGAAGCTTGTTGGGATTGCCAAACATGTGTTAAATATTGTGAAGTTAATATGATATATTATGCTGAAACTAATGAAGAATTAGAAGAAATCAAGCAGATATTAGGCGTTACATAAAACATCCATAAGTCATTAGCTACTAAAGTACACTTTAGTAGCTATTTTATTTTGTCTTATTTATCAGTTAGTATAAAAATATGATGTAAAGTAAATTCTATTATTCCTAAAATAGCACCAGTAATTATAGCCAATTCTATTGTAAAAGAACCTTCTCCTACTAATAAAGGTGTTACCCAAAGAGAGAACATGATAAAAGCTGTTCCCATTAAAGATGAAACTAGATTTCCAAATCTAGGCAAAAAAATAGGTTCTGCAATAATACCAATTATAACTAATAAAAAAGCTAAACCTAAAATAACTATCAATGGTAATGAAGCATTTTGACTTAAAGTAGCTAAATAAATAACTAACGGAAAAAGAACTACCTTAAACATGAAATTCAATTCCACCACTCCCATATTAATTGGATCAATTTTTTCTTAACATTAATTGTCTAATTCTTATGCAATTTAGTTTGGATATTTATCTTACAATTTATTATCATTTTTAATATTAATTTATTAGTCTATTTTACTTTATATTAAATAAATGTATTTATTAATATTTTTTTACATTACTTTCATTACTTCTTCATAATTCATTGATATAATTCTTTACAGAATAATCCCCCACCGGTTGGGGAAGGAGGAAATAAAATGACAAGTACATTTTGGCGTAGACTTTCACAAATATTTTTTGTTAGTTTTCTTGCTGTTTTTGGAATTAAACATCAAGTAATAGGAGGCGGACCAAAAGGGGCACCACCACTTGATAGCTATTGTGTCTTTGGAGGAGTAGAAACTTTATATTCTTGGATTCATAATGGAGAATTTTTATTAAAGACTAATATGTCAAACATTATTTTGCTCTTTACTGTATTAGTTATTACTATTTTTATGGGAGCTGTATTTTGTGGCTGGATTTGTCCATTAGGTGCCATTCAAGATTTTTTTAATTTTATTAATAGAAAAACCATTAATAAAAAAATTTATATTCCACATAAATTAGAATTACCATTTCGAAGCCTAAAATACATATTATTAATTCTAATTACTTTTATGACCATTCGCACCGGTCAATTATGGTTTGAAGGTTATGACCCACTAAAGGTATTCTTTCATTTTAAGTTTGAATCTTTAACTCCTATAATAATCTTAATTATTTTCTCTATATTAGGTGTACTTATTGAAAGATTTTGGTGTAAATACTTATGTCCATTGGGTGCTATTATCTTTCCGCTTAGTTACCTAAGTATCATTAATTTGAATAAAAATCATGATCAATGTAATGACTGTAATATATGTGATAGTTCCTGTAGTATGGATTTGCAGCCTAGCAGATCTACTTCTAAAACAGAGTGTATAAAATGCTTAGATTGTATGAAAAGTTGTAATCAATCAGATGTTTTATACTTAACTTTAGGGAAGAAAGGAAGATAATAAATGAAGCTTAATAAAAAACAATTTGTAATTATCACTTTTTTAATCTTTTGGGGAATAATTGGAGTTTCTATTACTACAGGTGTTTGGGAAAGCCAAATGCAAGGCATTGAAGTCCATGAAGGTGAATTCTCTAAAGATGATATTAAAGGCTGGATGAAATTAAAAGCAATTAATAAATTGTTCGGCGTTCCTTTAGAATATACTTGTAATGAACTTGGCTTACCAGGCAATATTAACAAAGAAGCTAAACTTAAAGACTTAAAGAAAAAATATAGTTTTGAAATGGCTGAATTACGTAAAATCATTCTTAAATATCATAATCAATAATAAATTAACCCCATGTGCCCCAAAATAGTGGCTCATGGGGTTGCTTTAAATTATTCGATTAATTCTATAAACTCTGACACAATTTCAGAATCAAATAACTTCCCTGAATTCTTCTTCAACTCTTTAATTGCATCATTTTTGGAAAGACCAATTTCATAATAAGTTTCTTGATTCACTGGATAATAAATTTCATTAGTCATAGCATCATAAGCATCAATAATATGATTTATTCTAGATAATAATGGTATCTCATTTTCTTTTAACCCCTGAGGATAACCAGTACCATCCCAATTTTCATGATGATGTAAGATATAATTAGCAATTGAATTTAAGTATTTAAAATTCTTAGCTATATTATATCCTGCCTCACTATGACTTTTAAACTCTTTCCATTCCTCTTGTGTTAAAGGCTCCTGCTTGCTTAAAATTTCGTTTGAAATAACAAATTTTCCTATATCATGAAACCTTACTAACAAAACTAATTCTTTAATTTGATCATCAGTTAAATTTAAATTCTTTCCTAATTTTTTGGCTAATTTCACCATTCTGTTAGTATGTTCTACTACTTTATAATTAGTAGCTTCCAATCTACCAATTATAGTTTGTAAAACAGGATTTTTTGAATCATTCTTAGTTTCCATTTTATCCTGGTACATCTCATCTTCAGCTTTATTAAATACATTCTCAACATTTTTATTTCTTCTAGTCTTAGTTGCACTTCCTAAAGCAAGATTAGGTGGAATAGGTTTAAATTCTGATGCTTTACAATTTTCTTTAATTCTTTGGATAACCTTTTGTGCATCTTGTCTATTAGTTTTAGGCAGAATGATCCCAAATTCATCACCGCCCCATCTTGCTATTATATCCTTATCTCGAGTAGAATTTCTAATTATTCGTGCTATGTCCTTTAGTAACTTATCTCCTAAATCATGTCCAAAGACATCATTAATAAGCTTCAATCCATTAACATCCCCTATAATTATACTTAAAGGAAACTGTCCTTCATTATTCAATTGGTTTAATTTATCTTCATAGTATTTTCTGTTATAAAGTCCTGTTAATGAATCATGATAACTCATATACTTTATTCTTTCTTCTGTCTCTTTTCGTTTAGTAATATCCATCCCTGAACTTAAAACTTCTTTGACGTTCCCTTCTTCATCTTTTAATATAGTATTATGCCAAGCAATAGTTTTTTTTGTTCCACCTTTAGTTATAATGTTACTTTCAAAATCTTTAAAGCTTTTTAAGTCTCCTGTTATTATCTTTTCAAAAAGATTTCTTACTTCTTCTTTTTCCTTTTTAATAATAAAATATTCAAACCACTTATTACCTATAATTTCCTTTCTGCTATATCCTAAAATTTCACAACCTTTTTTATTAATTAATTTAATTTCACCTTCTAAATTCATAACTAGAAATATAACTTCCGCAGTATTTAAATATTGCTGTAGCTTATTTTTTTCTTGATTCAATTTATGAAACAAAATTTCATAAGGTCTTTGCAAACTGGTCCTATTTATTGCTCTATAAATAAGATAGAATGATATTAATTTAAATAAATGGCCTAGCATATTTGATAAGCCATAAACACTTATATAAAAGGTAAAAGCAAACTCTGATAGAATAGTCATAATTATGGAACCTAACATAAATTCAAACATTCTTTGATTAAATTTAGTTTTATTTTTAATCAATAATCCAATCACTATCAACAATATTCCAGAAATAATATATTCACTAATTACTTTAAATTGAGTAAGACCAGAGTTTTCTACAAAGGCATCAGGAAATATCCCTAAATAAAAGATACTTATAAAGAAAATAATAGAGATAAATGCATATATATAAATTATTTTATACTTATCCATTCTTTGCTTAATAAATTTAAAAGCAATTAATAAAGAAATACTTTCAATATATCTAGAAATAATCCATAATTGGGTTGGTAAGTTAGCACCATATTCTGAAAATATCCCCATCCCCTTATACGAAAATACATGAATTAAATCAAAAAAACCTATAAATCCATAAGCTATCCCTATAAAAATAAAATAATTACTACTAGAAATATGATCAGTATTAAATGCTATAATAAAGATATTAAAGGCTATAATGATACTGAATAATTCTATACTGCTATGAAAGAGTAAATAATCTTTAGAACCCATATATGAAAAACCTACAACTAAAGTTAATAATATTATAAGATTTTTCATTAAAGAATTTTGCTTTAAAGTACCCTCCATATAATCCTCCTTAAATAATCATCGGTATATAAAATTTGGAATAAGAAAATCATTCTACCAAGTTTAAGCTAATTTCAACTATAAATCAACCACAATATTCAACATATTATTTGTATTCATTACATAGTTATTTAGATAAAATTTTAAAAACCCCTTCAACAAAACTAATAATTCAAATATATATCATTTTAAAATTATAAAAATACAATTACATAAAAAAGAAACCCAGAAAAATCTGGGCTTCTCACTATAATATCTTCTCTTAATCGAATAACTTTATTTAACTCTAAATAAATATAAGTGAAATAATAAATACAGTAATAATTGCAGTTATACCCTGCACAAGTGTTCCCATGGAATGAGTTTTATAAGCAGTGGATGTATCAAGATTAGAAAACTGACTTACTACCCAGAAATAACTATCATTAGCATGAGAAATGGTCATTGCTCCTGCTCCTGTTGCCAATACAACTAAAGCTTTAGCCAACTCACTATCTAATCCTAACTGTGCTAAAATAGGACTTACTAAAGAAGCAGTTGTAATTAAAGCTACTGTAGAAGAACCTTGGGCAGTCTTTAAAGCAGCTGCAATAATAAATGGTAAAAAGATTCCTAAATGATATCCAGATAAAGTTGAGCCTAAATAATCACCAATTGGAGTAGCCTTTAGAATTGCACCAAATGCTCCACCAGCACCTGTAATCATAATAATGGAAGCAGCATTTTTCAATCCTTCGCCAACCCAGCCATTAATATATTTTTCATCTAAACTAGGTAATAAACGAAAACCTAAGAAAATACCAAGTATTAGAGCAACTGTTGGGTCTCCAAAGAAATCAAAGAAAGTCTTAATGCTACCTTCACCAAAAGGATGTGTCGGAAAGTCAGCAATTGATTTTAAAGTAATTAAAATAATAGGCACCATAATTGGAGCAAATGCATCAAATACACCTGGTAAACTACCTTCATCTTCTATTTCATTCACTTCAATATCAGCTTCTATATAATAATTAGAAGCAAACTTTGTAGCCCATAAATATCCTGCACCAATCGTCGGAATAGCAACAATTAATCCAAATAAAATTACATATCCTAAATCTGCTCCTAAAGTCCCTGCCGCTGCAATCGGACCAGGCGTTGGTGGAATCAAAGTATGAGTTGCATATAACCCAGAAGATAAAGCAACAGCCATAGTCGCCATAGAAACTTTAGATTTTTTAGCTAAAGATTTATTCAAAGATGATAAGATTACAAATCCACTATCACAAAAAACTGGAATAGAAACAATAGCTCCAGTAATAGACATAGCCAGAGCAGATTTTGTCTTACCAACTAACTTTAAAACAGTATTAGCCATCGTTAATGTACCACGAGATTTTTCTAATAAAGTTCCTATAATAGTTCCAGCTATAATTACAATTCCTATATAACTTAATATACCTCCAAAACCATCAGTTACTGTCTTAATCACCTCTAGAGAATTCATGCCTGATAATAAACCTACTCCGAAAGCTGATAAAAGTAATACTAAAAATGCATGCATCTTTACTCTAGCAGTCATAAGAACTATAAATACAATTGCCGCCGCTAAGATTACTAATAATAATGGTCCTTGTACCATAATTAATTCCTCCTTTTATTGTTTATAAGAAAGTCAAAACTGAATATCCTTATTAATCCACCTCCTTATTTAATAAGATATATTTAATATTCTACCTATATTTTCACCTAATCTTTCTAATAACTCTTGTGCTTGTTCCATAGCATTTTTTAACTCCATCGGCTTATCAACTATAGAAAATAGAGTATCTATTCCCTCTTCATAAACTTTATTAGCCCCATTTCCTAAGCTGCCAGCTATTCCAATTACTGGTCTATCATGCTTTTTAGCTACTCTTGCAACCCCTATTGGAGTCTTACCAAATATAGTTTGCGAATCTATCATGCCTTCACCAGTGATAATCATATCAACTTCTTTAACCTTGTCTTCAATCTTACTAGCTTCAATTACAATATCAACCCCTGGTTTTAATTCTGCTCCTAAAAACGCTGTTAATCCTGCACCTAAACCTCCAGCAGCTCCAGCACCTGGAATATTATTTACATCTTTATTTAAATCACTTTTAATTACCTGGGCAATATTTTTTAACCCCTCATCTAATTCTTTTACTACTTCAGGTGTTGCTCCTTTTTGTGGTCCGTAAATATAAGCGGCACCATTTTTACCATAAAGAGTATTATCTACATCACAAGCTACTTGAATCTCAACTTCTTCAAGCCGAGAATCTAAATCAGTCAGATCAAGCTTTTGAACATTCTCTAGCTCACCACCACCAAAACCAACATTATTTCCGTCTTTATCTAAAAATTCCCCTCCTAACGCCTGAGCCATACCTACACCACAATCATTAGTAGCACTACCTCCAATCCCAATAATCAACTTCTTACAACCCTCATCTAAAGCAAACTTAATTAATTCACCTGTTCCATAGGTAGTAGTCTTTTTCGGGTCTCTTTTATCTTTATGAACTAAAGGTAAACCAGAAGCTGCTGCCATCTCAATTACTGCTGTATCCCCATCTCCTAATACACCAAAAAAGGCTTCAACTTCATTTCCTAAGGGTCCAGTTACTATCTGAGTAACTATCCTTCCATCAGTAGCATCAACTAACGAACGTACTGTTCCTTCTCCACCATCAGCCATAGGTAATTTTTCTATTTCAAATTGTGACTCAGCTCTTTGCAAGCCTCTTTCTAAACTTTCTGCTACCTCTAATGCTGTTAAACTTCCTTTAAAAGAATCTGGCGCGACTAATACCTTCATCATTTTCATCCCCTCTAAATTAAATATCTATCATTGGTTATTAATCTTTATTATTTTCTTAATAATATTTTTTATTTTCTTAATATTATTATAAGTTGTATTTTATCTAAATTCAATTAGCAAACTATACAACTTTTTAGTTGAATCCCCTTTGTTATTTAATCAATTTGCACAAAAAATCTACAATTATCTGTTAATTAAACTCACTTTTATCTTCAGTTTCAAACATATGACATAATAATGTTAATTTAAGACAGACTGCATCATCAAAACTTTTAGGGTCTAAACCGGTAATTTCTTTTATTCTTTCTAATCTATATATTATTGAATTACGATGCAAATAAAGGTTTCTAGCAGTTTCACTTATATTTAAATTATTAGAAAAATATACTTCTAAGCTCTGTCTAAATTGATGATCTAATGGCAATATATCCGCAAAGTTCTTTCTCACTTGTACAGGTAGTTGCTTGGTCATCCTTTCTAATTTCAAATCTTCAATATGATAAACCTCTTTAGAAGAATAAAACTTTTTACCTAAGTTAATTGCTTCTAGACCCTCTTCAAATGACTTTTTAATTCCAAGTAATCCTTCTCTTACTCTACCAATACCAATTCTACAATCAACCTTAAATCGATTCTTTAATCTATCTACTAACCTCTTCTTAGCTTTTAATATATCTTCTAATACTCTTACTTCTTCGTTCTCATAACTTATAATTATAAATTTTTTCCCAGTCAAATGAAAAACTTTTGTAGCAGTCTGCCTACTAAAGAACTTTTCAATACTTTCTCTAATTCTTTTTATATATTGATGTAATTCGGCTTCTCCTCTATTATTAGAATTAGTTAATAATTCATCCCATAAATTAATCACTTCTAAAATAGAAACGAATAAATGCTGTTTGATATTGTAGCCCAATGCTTCTGCTCTGTCATAGATCAAAGCATTTTTAAGATCCAAGTCTCCATTCAATAACTCTTTAATAAAGTATTCTTCAGCTTGTTCCTCTAATTGTAACCTTTGTAAATAAAATGCCTGTTGTAACATTAATTCGGCTGTCATCTTCACTAAACCACCATGCTTTTCTACCTCTTTTGGAATTCCTGTAATCCCTACTACTCCTATAATCTTTCCATTAAAATGAATAGGTAAATTAATCCCTGGTTTTACTCCTTTTAATCTCTCTGCTTCTTGCTTAGATATCTTTAATTCTTTTCCTTCTAATATTACTTCTCTAGCCCCTTCGTGAAGTGTATTAACCCTTTCAGCATTACCGCTGCCAATAATCATTCCTGTTTCATCCATGATATTTATATTTCTCTCTAATATCTGCATAGTTCTATTTACGATAGTTTGAGCGAGATGTGAGGTTAAATTAATTTCTGAATTAGTTTCTATTATTTCCATTTGATCATCTCCTACCTTCACTTATGATTTAACCATTATCATCATAAATTATATTAAAATGAATTATTATAACTATTTTAATATAAATATTCTAGAAATATCAAATTCTTTACAATATTTAAAACCATAATT
Organism: Selenihalanaerobacter shriftii; assembly: GCF_900167185.1. Classification (NCBI taxonomy): domain Bacteria; kingdom Bacillati; phylum Bacillota; class Clostridia; order Halanaerobiales; family Halobacteroidaceae; genus Selenihalanaerobacter; species Selenihalanaerobacter shriftii. Next base: position 67,524 of record NZ_FUWM01000005.1, on the reverse strand, counting down.
GCTTAAGCACTTTTTAAATTTTTTATACTTTTTTGATAATTTATTTTAAATAAAAAAAGCAAGACGATAACCGCCTTACTTTACAGATCATATATTATATTCTTTTCTATTAAGACTAAAATTAATGCTATATTAAAGCAAGTAATTCTTCTTTGGCTCTAGGTATAGATAAATTAGGATCAATCACCTGTTTATCAATTAACTCTTCATAGATTTCTACAATCCATGGTTGAGTTAAATTAGCACTCATTAAAAGTTCTTTATCTTTAAATATCTCTTCCGGTTCTCCTGTTCCTAAAATCTTACCTTCTGCAAAAACATAAACATAATCTGCCCAAGAATAAGCCAAATCAACATTGTGAGTAGATAAGACTACTGTAATTCCTTGTTTATTAATTTCATTAAAAAAATCGATAATCTCAATAGAATGTTTAGGATCAAGCCAAACAGTAGGCTCATCAAAGATTATAACTTGAGGCTTCATAGCTAAAATATCAGCAATGGAAATTCGTTTTTTTTGACCATAGCTTAATAAATGAGTAGGCTTCTCTTTAAGATCCAAAATCCCTGTTACTTCCATAGCATCATGAACCCTCTCTTTTACTTTTTCTTCGGACAATCCTAAATTCAGAGGCCCAAAAGATATTTCTTGAAAAACACTAGATGAAAACAATTGCATATCAGGATCTTGAAAAACAATTCCTACATTCTTTCTTAATTCTTTTAACATTTTTTTCTTATAATTAATAACTTCTCCATCAAATAATATTTGCCCTTCATTAGGCTGCAAAATACCATTAAAATGCAAGAATAATGTGGACTTTCCTGCTCCATTGGCACCTAAAACAGCTACTTTCTTCCCTTTTTCAATTGAAATAGATAAACCATTTAATGCTTTAGTTCCATCTGGATATTTAAATATAAGATCTTGGGCCTCGAGTATTGAATCAGACAAACAAATCCCCTCCTGTATAGACTGTAATAAATATTAATCCTATTTCAGTTAATATAATCAAAACTAAATTTTTTCTAGAAAATTCATAATCAGGCTCCAATACTCTAATTTCCCCTTCATATCCTCTAGCTAGTAGAGTAGTAAGTAAGCCTTTAGCACGATAATAAGCCCTAATAAAAAGATTTGAAACCAATTCACTTAATGACAGAAAAGCATTCTTAAAAGAAGAGTACCCTAACCTGGACATTTGTGAAACTCTGATTAAATTGGCTGTGTCTAAAAGTACAAAGATAAAACGATAGATCAAAATCATTAGTTCAATAAATATTTTTGGTACCTTTAACTTCTTAAGTACTGAAATGATTTCTATCATAGGAGTAGTTAATGCCAAAAAATAAAGACAAGAAACTGTTCCTAGAGATTTCAAAAATAAATTTATAGCAATAAGTATATTCTTGAATTTAATTCCAATCTGCCAATCCCATAAGCTAATATAATAAAGAAATCCACTTGAATCTTTGGAAATAGTAATAGCAATAGTAATTGTACTCATCAATAAGAATGAAATGGGGATTAAGATCATTTTGGCAAAAGAAGTTGCTGGTATTTTAGCCCTAAAAATTACTACCCCAGCCATCAATAAAATGATAACTAAGGAAGTAATTATTGAATTAGCTACTAAACAAGTTAACATCGTCAATAAAGCAAATAATGCTTTTTCAATTGGATGTATTGAGCGCAAATTATTAGAATAAGCATACTGGTCGATGTCTATCATCTATTATCTTTCTCCATTTCTGTTTGATATTTAGCTTTGGTTCGTTTAGAACCTATGTAGTATCCTAAAAACCCAGCACCTATAGCTGCTTGTAATGCAAATAATAAGCTTTCTATCTCTCCACTAGGTGGTTCCCAAATGTGGCTAAACCATGATTGATATTCTGGGTTTATCTTCTTAATTATATCTCCAGCTGCTCCATCTGCACCTCCAAATTCAGCATTCGGCTTAATGACAAATGGGGTAATAGTCATAATCAATATTAATATTATAATAATTGAATTCTTAGCTGCTAAACTCATATTCTACCCTCCTTAGAGATAATCGAAAGCTCTTGTAGTTCTCCTTTACTATACTCTTGCAGCACATTAAAAACTAATACTGTTACTAATCCTTCAGTAATAGCCAATGGAATTTGGGTTGTTGCAAATACCCCCATGAATTTAGTCAATGAAACCATAATTCCACCGCTTTCTGCTGGAAAAGCTAAAGATAATTGAACAGCTGTAGTCAAATAAGTTATAAGATCCCCTAACGCAGCGGCTAAAAATACAGCTAGCCAAAGCGGAGCACCTAATTTTTTAGATAATTTATATACACCATAAGCTACAAATGCTCCAACTATCGCCATAGAAAATGTATTAGCTCCTAAAGTAGTCAAACCACCATGAGCTAATAAAATTGCCTGAAAAATCAAGACTATACAACCTAAAACTACCATAGGCCATGGCCCAAAGAGGATAGCTCCTAATCCAATACCTGTTGGATGAGAGCAACTCCCTGTTATGGAAGGTAATTTCAATGAAGATAAAACAAATACAAAAGCCCCAGCTAATGCTAATAGCATCTTCACCCCATGTCCTTGCTCTTCAATAACATTTTTAATATATTTAATTCCTAAAGCTAAGAATGGTAAAATTAACACCCACCAAATTCCTGCCCATTTAAACGGTAGAAATCCTTCAGCGATATGCATTGCATATGCTTTTGGGGAAAAGAACAGTATACCCAATATAAAATAAATACCTATAGAAAAAGCATTCTCCTTACGCATTGATAAACTCCTCCTATTCATAATTCAAATTTAATTTATAATCTTGCTATAATCCTTTATAAAAAACACTTTAAATTTAAAAATCCTTAATCTAGATAAACAAGATTAAGGATAAATAATCACTCATATTATCACCTACTTTCCTTGCCATCGCAGAACATTAGTAGGTCGATGACTAGGCAGGTCTCCTGACTTTTAACATAACGCTAGACTCCCCTTCCCTAGATAATTATAATCTAAGTGGAGTATTAAGCCTAACTAGCTAATAACAGTGGCGGGCCCGTTCAGGATTTTCACCTGATTCCCTATTCTCCTTTAATTAAAATAATTAAAGGCACCTAACCATCAACGATATTCTATTTTTAATAACATTTTATTACACTTCACCTATATAATTCTTTAAAAAAAATAATAATCCTGCTTTGTGATTTAAAAAACTAACTAATATCTTATATAAAAAAGTAAATGCTCCTTTGATCAAAGGAGCATTTACTTTACTGATAATGTTTCTTTAAAAATTTTTCTGCTACACCTGGAAAGAGAATATATGATAATACATCTTCTTCTTTAGTAATAAAATCTTTTATTTTTTTCAATGTGATATCAAATTTAGGCTCTAATAAATCTGCTGGCCTTTCTTTAATTGATAGCTCATCTTCTAATACAATTTCTTTTATTTCAGGATCAATCTCACCTGGAGGTCGTCCATACATCCCTTTAACATAATATTTAATCTCTTTAGAGACTAAGCTATATCTTTCACCAGTTACAACATTAAATACAGCTTGCGTACCAATAATTTGACTAGTAGGTGTAACTAAAGGGGGATATCCCATTTCTTTTCTTACTTTAGGTACTTCTTTTAGCACTTCATCATATCTATTTAACATATTCTGTTCCTTTAATTGATTTCTTAAATTAGATAACATTCCTCCCGGAATTTGACTAGTTAAAACTCGAGGGTCTACATCAAAAGAATCAGCATATTTATCATATTTATTTCTGATTTCTCTAAAATAACCTCCTAATTCCTCCAGCTCTTTCAAATCAAGGTCTATATTCTTCTTTGTATCATCTAAAACTGCTACCATTGTTTCAGTAGCCGGCTGAGAAGTTCCAGAACTTAGAGCAGAAATAGCGGTGTCTATAATATCAACTCCTGCTTCAACTCCTTTTAAATAAGTCATGGCAGCCATCCCGCTTGTATCATGGCTGTGTAATTGAATTATTAAATCTGTCTCCTGCTTTATTTTTTTAACAAGTTCATAAGATTTATAAGGAGTTAATAATCCAGCCATATCTTTTATACATAAAGAATCTATTCCTATGTCCTTTAATAATTTAGCTGTATTAACATAATAATCAACATCATGAATTGGACTAGTAGTATATACTATCGTACCTTGCGCATGTCCACCATATTTTTTAGTATATTCTATTGCTTTTTTCATATTTCTAACATCATTTAATGCATCAAAAATTCTAATAATATCTATTCCATTTATTATTGATTTTTCAATAAATTTTTCTAAAATATCATCTGAATAATGTTTATACCCTAAAATATTCTGTCCCCTCAATAACATCTGTAAAGGAGTATTTTTTACTCTTAATTTTATCTTTTTTAATCTAATCCAAGGGTCTTCATCTAAATAGCGAAGACAACTATCAAAAGTAGCTCCTCCCCATACCTCTAATGAATGATAGCCTAGTTGATCCATTTTTTCTAAAGCTGGTAACATATCCTCTGTTGTCATTCTAGTAGCTAATAATGACTGTTGTCCATCACGTAAAATAGTTTCTGTAACTTTCACTTTCATCATCCCCCCCTTTAACCGATTAATGTTAATAAAACGCCTGCTGCCAAAGCAGAACCTAATACTCCAGCTACATTAGGCCCCATAGCATGCATTAATAAATAATTATTAGGATTAGCTTCTTGTCCTACCTTTTGACTCACTCTAGCTGCCATTGGTACAGCTGAAACTCCTGCTGAACCTATTAAAGGGTTTATCTTAGTATTACTAAAGTAATTCATTATTTTAGCAAAAAGCACTCCACTTATAGTCCCAATCATAAAAGCAATTAATCCTAAGGCTATAATAAATATCGTATTCCAATTCAAAAATAATTCAGCATTGGCTGTTGCACCAACAGTTGTTCCTAAAAATATAGTTACTATATTTGTTAAAGAGTTTCTAGCTGTATCTGCCAGTCTTTCAGTTACTCCACTCTCTTTTAATAAATTCCCTAGCATTAATGCACCTAAGAGAGCTCCTGCTGAAGGTATTACTAGAATACCTAAAATCATTACTATTAAAGCAAAACTTATTTTTTCTTTTTGGGAAACTTCCCTTAATTGAACCATCTCTATATTTCTCTCTTCTTGAGTAGTTAATAACTTCATAATTGGTGGTTGAATAAAAGGTACCAGCGCCATATATGAATAGGCTGCTATAGCCACTGGTCCTAAAAGATGAGGGGCTAATTTCGAAGTTAAGAATATAGCTGTAGGACCATCTGCTCCTCCTATTATTGAAATAGAAGCTGCTTCTGGCAAACTAAAATTTAACAAAAACGCACTTATTAAAGTAAAAAATATTCCTAATTGAGCACTAGCTCCTAATAATATACTACGAGGGTTTGCTATAAGTGGACCAAAATCTGTCATTGTTCCTACTCCTAAAAAAATTAATGGTGGATAAATTCCTAATTTTATCCCTTGATAAATATAATATAATAATCCCCCATTTTCCATTAAATCTGCTAATGGCAGATTGGCTAAAATCATACCAACTCCCATAGGTAGTAAAAGCAGTGGTTCATACTTTTTGTTGATTGCTAAATAGATCAATGATAAACCTATCAATAACATAATTAAATGTTGGAAGGTTAAATTATAAAATCCAGTCTCTACTAATAATTCCTGGATCAGATTGGCATACATTATTAACCACCAACCTCTTCAATTAAAGCTAACTTATCTTTTTGGTTACAATTAACACCTTTTTTAACCAAAATTTTATTGATGATGCCACTGGTAGGTGCTGCTATCTCTGTTTCCATTTTCATGGCTTCTATAGTCATAATTATTTGGCCTTTATTAACTTTAGAACCTTCATCAACCCTTATAGATAAAACTTCACCAGACATAGGAGCTAATACTGGAATTTTATCTTCATTAATCGCTGAATCGGTACTAGAAATAACTTGGTTTACTACTTCATCATCTTTATCAGACGTTTGAGGATTATCTTGTTCTAAATTTTCACTACCATTTGGAGCTTCTCTAATAAAGACTTCATATTCCTTATTGTTGGCCTGAACAATATATCTCTTCATCTTTTACCCTCCCAGCTTTATCAATAATTACTTCTCCTTCATTTAAATCTTCACCAGTATAATAATTTAAGGTAGTCAGAATTGAGACTAGCTCTTCTTCCACTAAATCATTATTATTAGGTATTATTTCTCCTTTAGAAGCGTGTTCATTTTTTACAAATATATATTTAAAGCTAAATAATATACCATAAATTAATAATAAAAAACTAAAGACTACCCCCATTCCTAAGAGACTAGTTATAATCACTTTTTCCAATATAGTTGCCTCCCTTAAAATTAATGATCAACAGTTGGAACAGTTAAACTACCTTGAGGCATTACTATGGTGTTATAATCTCCATTATATTTCTCTTCCACATAATCTATAGCAGCTTGTACACTATCCATTTTCTTAGCAAATAATGTTTCTGTTATATCTTCATCTAAATCAGAAACTAATATAATCTCTTTATGACATGCTACTTGACTAATTGCATATGCTTTATGCCCACCAATTACAAACTGTTTTTTAATTCGCTTTACGTTATCTTCAGGCTTTTGAGCATCATACATCCAATTTTCAAATACCTCTTCTGCTAAACCTTCTTGACATTTAGCCACCCAGATAATTGTTCCACCTAATTTAGTACCGTGGTCGGCATGATCAAGAGCTTTTTGAGCTTGATAAATATTTATATCTCTTGGATAACCTCCTGCACTTACAATTGCCACATCAGTCTTTTCTTTTAATGGCACATGATACATCTTAGAAGAAATATCAGTTCCAGCATACCAGGCTTCTTCTAAATCTCCTGCTACTACCTTAACTATTTCTCTCTCACTATTCGTTACAATATTTAAAATAAAATCTACTCCTACTTTGTTAGCCGCCTCAAACATCTCTAAACTAACTGGATTCTCTTCTAATGGAGGTAAATTCCCTAATAATTTAACCATTCGTGCATGATTAAATTGAATAGTATCTCGACCAGCAACACCTGGTAGGATTGATTTTCTCCCTCCAGAAAACCCTGCAAAATAATGTGGTAATATTACTCCTGTAGTAATGACCATATCTGCGTCTACTACTTCTTTATTTACATGCAGTGTATTTCCAGAACTTAATTCACCTAAATTAACTAAATCTTCATCAGGATTATGAAATTTAAAAGAATAATTTTCTACTAATTCTTTGCCAAAAATCTCTTCATTCTGCTGATCAGTATGTGGGTCATGAATTCCTGTAGCAATTATAAATGTAATTTGATCCTTTTTAATTCCTGCTTCATGTAAATCTTCAAGTATAGGTGGTAATATATAATTATATGGTGTTGGTCTACTTACATCATTAACAATAATTACAACTTTTTTCGGAGATTTTCTTTTCGCCACCTCTAGTAATGGATCTGTACCTATTGGTGATTTTATGCTTTCTTTAATAGCTTCTAATGGATCTTCTACCCCTTCTTTTTCATCTGCTAAGAGTGTCTCTGTTACTTTGCTTTCATCAATTTCAAAACTTACTTTTCCTTCTCCATACTTTAATTCCATTATTCTTTCCTCCTTAGTTATTATAATTGTATCAGTACCAAAATAAAATTGGAAGACCAGTTTTAAGCCTAGTCTTCCAACAACTATTATTAAAAGAACATCCCTGTAGGAAGAGGAATCTTTAATAGATTACTAAAGATAAGGTAAAATGTAGTCACTTCAACACCAGCTAATAAAAATGAAGTAAGTAAGCTACTAACTCCTCGTTTTTCCTTTAATACCCAAAAAGATAACCCCATGGCTACAAAACTAGTTACTGCAAAGCCAATTTTATCTAATAGTAATACCCAAAGAAGACTGATAACTGCAATAGCCATCATTCTTGCCTTATCATCTTCCATAAACATCACACGTTTAGAAGGATTAATCTTACTTTTAATCAGTAAACCTATTCCTGCAATGAAAAGTATGGCGATAATACCTTGTGGAAACAGCTTACCAAAACGAGTAAAGTTACCTACTGCTTTCCAGAAAAGGAATGAAGTAATAACTACAATTAATCCACCAATCAGATCTGTATTATATTCTTTCATTAAGCTGTCACCTCTTTTCCTTTTTTCCGTTCTCTATATTCTTTAATTAACGGCCAAACTCCAGAAATTATAGTAAGACATATTAATGTTATTGAGATTGGTCTAGTAAAGAAAGTTAACCATGGATTTGGTAAAGCCATACCCATTAAATAACCTTGTACTAAACCTTTCTCAGCAATCGGACCTAATATTAGGCCTAAAACAACCGGTCCAGGTTGGAAGCCTAATTCTTTTAAAACATAACCAATTAATCCTATTACTAACATAACTACTACATCTGCTATATTATTTCGAATAGAATAAGAACCTAAGATTGTTAAGAAGATAATAGATGGTACTAATACTCTATTAGAAATATTAGTAACAACCTTATAAATAGTTTTCCCTCCTAAGGCTCCCACTACAAACATCATAACATTAGCTACAAATAATGATAACATAAATGCATAAGTAATTTTAGCATTTGTTGAGAATAATTCAGGGCCAGGTCTTAATCCCTGTAACATTAAAGCACCATATATGATTGCTGCCGGTGGTGAACCTGGTATACCTAAAGTAAGTAAAGGAACCATTCCACCTTCAATCGTAGCATTATTAGCTGCTTCTGTAGCGACTACTCCTTGTGGATTACCTGTCCCGAAGCTATCTGAATCATCAGAAGCTTTTTGAGCTTCATTATAAGCAACTAAATTTGCAATACTTCCTCCAGCCCCTGGTAAAACCCCAACAAGCGCTCCGATAATTGAAGATCTAATAAAGTTGATAGGTTTTTTAAATACATTTAGAAAGGCTTTCTTTACTACTCCAGACTGATCACTAACTTCAACATCTTTCTTTAATTCACTTTTCCTAAGGTTTCCTGCTGTCTTTAACATTTCAGGAATACAGAAGAATCCAATTAAGACAGAAATTAATTGCACCCCACCTTGAAAAGCGGGTATACCCATAGTAAATCTAACATCTCCACCTATTGGAGCAATCCCAATCATACTAATCAACAATCCTAAAATCCCACCAGTTACTCCCTTTAATATAGATTTTGAAGCTAAGCTAGTAATGATTGTTAACCCAAAAATACTAACCCAAAAATATTCAGGTGGTCCAAATTTAATAGCTACTTCAGATAAAGGAACTGCAAGAAAGATTAAGATGATAGTACCGATAATTCCTCCACCTGCAGATGCCCAAGTAGCTGTAAGAATAGCTTCCTCTCCTCTACCCTGTTTAGTCATAGGATATCCATCAAAAGTAGTTCCAATTGAAGATGGTGTTCCTGGTGCATTAACTAATATAGCTGAAAAAGCACCGCCAAATATTGCTCCACAATAGATTGCCCCGATTGTTACTAAACCAGTAATCGGGTCCATTGAAAAAGTAAAAGGAACAATTAATGCTACAGACATAGTAGCTGTTAAACCTGGTAAACCACCAGCTATCATACCACCTGTAACACCAAATAACATAAATAGCATATTCTTTAAAGTAAGCATTGCACCAAATGCTGTTATAATATGTTCTATCATGACTACTCTACCTCCTTCTTTATTTAACTATTTCAGGATCTTATTCTTATTTAACGGCCCTCACATATGTGAGAGCCGTTTTGGTTATTAATTATAGTAATCCTACTTCTTTTAATAATTGTCTATAATACTTCGTTCTTTTCTCAATAAATTCTTCAGTCTCCTCAGGTCCCATATTAACTAACTGGAAACCCATACTTTCTAATTTCTTCTGGAATTCAGGATCGTTATTAAGCTTTCGATTTGCTGCAGCTAACTTCTTAATCTTAGCTTCAGACGTTCCTGGAGGCACTGCCATTCCACGATAAGCACCTTCTACATAATCATAACCTAATTCCTTAAATGTAGGTACATTAGGTAATGCAGGAACTCTTTCTTCAGAAGCTACTGCTAAAATTCTCATGTCATCTCTATACTGCTTACCCATACTAGTATAAGTCATTAATGCACTTACGTGACCACCTATTAAAGCTGGTACTGCTTCTCCAGAACCAGTAAATGGTATATAAGTAGTCTTAATTCCAGCTGCTTGGTTAAATTCTAAAGTTCCTAAGTGATTAGCACTATAACTACCACTTCCACCAATAACTACAGCACCTGGAGCCTTCTTAGCATAATTAATCAGTTGGTCTAATGTCTTAAACTGACTATCTTTAGGTACTGCTAAAATATTTGGAGTAGACTGGAAAGTATAAACCGGCTTAATTTTTTCAGTTTGATAGCCAGGATTATCTCTTACTAATGGCTGTAAAATAATGTGCGGAAGATTAAAACCAGCTACTGTATAACCGTCTGGATTAGAATTAACTAATTCTGACCAACCTACAGCACCACCTCCACCAATCTTATAATTAACTACCACATCAGTACCTAATACTTTTTCTAAAGGCTTCTGCTGAGCTCTAGCAGTTAAATCTGATTCTCCCCCAGGATTAAAACATACAATATAATTTAACGCTTTATCAGTAGGATAAGCTGCTAAAATCGGACTACTAACCAATGTAACCATTAATAATGTTAATAAAATGCTACTAATTAATCTCTTCTTCAATTTAATAACCTCCTTGAGTTTTAATTGATTTGTAATTTGCTTTATTAATTGCTTAAACTTTCTCTTGTCCCTCCTTTCTAACCAATTATTATTCATAAGTTTCTTACTATTCACTATAAAATAATTTTCTGAAATTTTAAATAATTAGATCATAAAGTTCATTAATTATCTTTTTGTCCATTTTGTTCTTTATTATAATTAATCACTCCACCGGCTTCGATAATTTCCAAAATATTATCTGGTAAAGATTTGAATTTATATTCAGTGCCATCCTCTTTAGTAATCTTACCGGCGCCTAAATCAACAGTAACCTTATTACCTTCTTCTACTTCCAACTCTGAAACCTCAATTACTGGTAAACCCATATTAATAGCATTTCTATAGAAGATGCGAGCAAAAGATTTAGCAATAACCGCTGCTACTCCTGTATTCTTTATACAGATTACTGCATGTTCACGGCTAGAACCACATCCAAAGTTACTACCACCTACAATGATATCACCATCTTCTACTTCTTGAACAAAATTAGGATCTGCCCCCTCCATAGCATGTTCAGCAATCTCTTGATGATCAGTTAACGCTAAATAACGCCCTGGATATATTTGATCAGTGTCTATGTTATCTCCAAATTTAAAAACCCTACCACAAATCTCTTCCATCTTATTCTCCCCTCCCTTTTAATTCACCTGGGTCAGCTAAACTACCTTTTAATGCAGTTAAAGCAGCAGTTGCCGGTGATGCACTATACACCTTTGCTCCTGTACTACCCATTCTACCTGGGAAGTTTCTACTAGACGTAGCCACACATGTCTCTCCATCAGCCAATACTCCCTGGTGAGCACCTAAACATGGTCCACAACCTGGCGCTGAAATTGTAGCTCCACTATCAACTAATGTTTGAATATAACCTTTCTCCATTGCCGTCTTATAAACTTCATCAGATGCAGGAATCACAACTAATCGTATATCATCTGCAATCTTTTTACCTTCTAGAATTTCAGCTGCCACCCGTATATCATTCACTCTACCACCGGTACAAGTTCCTATAAATACTTGATCAACCTTTTCTCCTACTACATTACTTACTTTATCAACATTATCAATACTATGTGGCTTAGCTACAGATGGATCTAAATCACTCACATCAAAATGATGAACTTCTACGTATTCAAAATCTTCATCAGTTTCTACAATCTCAAATTCTCTGTTTACTCTTGGCTCTAAGTAATCTAAAGTCTTTTGATCTGGCTTAATATAAGTAGTTTTGGCCCCCATCTCAACTGACATATTACATAGAACCATACGCTCAGCTACAGACATTTCCTCTACTACAGAACCTGTAAATTCTATAGCCTTATATACAGCTGCATCTTGTTTTAATTCACCCAAAATATGCAATATTACATCTTTAGCCATAACATTTGGTTTTAGTTCACCATCTATTTTTATCTTAATAATTTCAGGCACTTTAAACCACAGTTCACCAGATAACAATATTGTTGCTAAATCAGTTGCACCTACGCCAGTACCAAAAGCTCCAAATGCCCCATGTGTTGTTGTATGGGAGTCAGTAGCTACCAAAATCATTCCAGGGTGTACTAACCCTGCCTCTGGTAAAACTTGATGACAGACTCCTGCATTAATATCAAATAAGTGATCTATATCTTGTTCTCGACAGAATTCTCTCATCTTTTTATGATTATCTGCAGCTTTAATTGTAGGAGTAGGACTATAATGGTCAAAGACAAATGAAACTTTATCTGGATTCCAGACCTTATCTCCTCCCATTTCTTTAAATGATTTAATTACCTGTAAATAGAGATCATTAACCTCCACTAAATCAACCTTGGCAGTCACAATCTCTCCAGTAGAAACCCTCTCTTTATTGGCTGCTTTAGCCAAATATTTTTCAATTGCATGCATCTTACTTCACTCCTCCTTAGCCATTAACTTCTTTACATTTTCTAATTCCGTATCATAATCAATCTCTATTTGAGCAACCCCACTTTTAATAGCCGCTTTTGCTACTTCAGCAGCAATCTTAGGTACTACTCTTTTGTCGAAAGGATCAGGAATTACATATTCAGCATTTAATTCTTCTTCAGATATTAAATTAGCTATTGCATATGCTGCTGCTACCTTCATTTCCTCATTAATATCAGTGGCTCGTACATCTAATGCTCCTCTAAAGATTCCTGGAAAAGCTAGAACATTGTTAACTTGATTAGCAAAATCAGAACGTCCAGTTCCAACTACTGTTGCTCCTGCTTCTTTAGCTTCATCTGGTAGAATCTCTGGTACTGGATTAGCCATGGCAAACAAAATAGCATCATCGGCCATACTTGTTACCATCTCTTTTGAAACAACATTTGGAGCTGAAACTCCGATAAAAGCATCTGCACCTTCCATAGCTGCTGCTAAATCACCGGTTAATCTTTCTTGATTTGTTATTTCAGCTATCTCAGCTTGAAGTGAATTCATTTCTTCTTCATCAGGATGTAAGATTCCGAAAATATCACACATAATTACATCTTTAACTCCTACACTTAATAATAATTTAGCAATTGCTATTCCAGCTGAACCAGCACCATTAATCACTACCTTGGTATCTTCAATATCTTTCTTTACATATTTTAGTGCGTTAATTAAACCAGCTAGTACCACAATAGCTGTTCCATGTTGGTCATCATGAAAAATTGGTATATTCGTTTCAGCCTTTAATCTTTCTTCAATTTCCACACACCTAGGAGATGCGATATCTTCTAAATTAACTCCACCAAATGTAGGTTCTAATCGCTTTACCGTCTCTACAATTTCTTCTACATCTTGAGTATTAACACAGATAGGAAATGCATCTACCCCACCAAACTCTTTAAAAAGCACAGATTTCCCTTCCATTACTGGTAAAGAAGCCTCTGCTCCAATATTACCTAACCCTAAGACCGCACTTCCATCAGAAACAACAGCCACTAAATTACTCTTTGCAGTATATTCATATACCTTATTAATATCTTGATTAATCTCTTTACATGGTTCTGCCACCCCTGGTGTATAAGCTAATGCTAAATCACGCCCATTGCGTACTTGTACTTTGGTATTTACCATTAATTTCCCTCGATATTTTTTGTGTAATTGTAATGCTTCAACTTTTGCACTCATTACAATTCCCTCCTCTCAACATTTGTTATAAGTATAAAAAAAGAAACTTCAAATAACAAGTAAAAGTACATAATGTTCAAAAAGATCAAAAAAATTTAAAAATAAAAAATGAATCAGGGAATTCCTGATTCATTCAGTCAATTTATAATAATGTTTTGGCCTACCTACTCCTCCATACTCTCGAAGAATTTCTACTATTCCTTCATCGGCCATATACTTTAAATAACGTTGTCCAGTAACTCTAGCTAATCCTAAATTCTTAGCAATGTCTTTTGTAGAAAATTTCTCTCCTTCTTTTCTCATGAAATCTTTTATATTATTTAATGTCACATCATTCAATCCTTTAGGTAAATCTCTTATAAAGCTTTCTTTCTCCCTCGTATTTTTATCTCTTTTCTTATCAAAATATTCGTCATCTATTGAATCAATTGTCCCATTAACATTTTCATCCTTACCCATTAACGAGTCAATTGTCTTTTGGTCTAAACCATCCTCGGTTGCTAAACTATTTTTTCTTTTTTTATACTCATGTAATGATTTTTTAAACCTGTCAAAAGTAAATGGTTTAATCAAATAGTCAACCACTCCCCACTGCATAGCCTCACTAATATGTTGGGGTTCTTTAGAAGCACTAATTATAATTACATCTTTGTTATGATTAGACTCTCTAATATTTTTTAAAATATCAATTCCATTTTGGCCAGGTAAATAAATATCTAATAACAACAAATCTGCCTCTTTTAAATCATCTTGATTAATTATCATATTATTATCAATATTGACTTCATTTATCACCTTAAATCCTACAACTTTTTCAGTATATTTGCGATTAAGATGTGAAACCATAGGATCATCATCAATCACTATAACTTTTATTTCTTCTTGCAATTAGTACCACTCCTCTATTAATTAATAAGGAATAGTTATTATAAATTCGCTCCCTACTCCCTGCTCGGAATTTAGTTCAATATCACCTCCTAAAATATCTACATTTCTCTTAACTAGGTCCAATCCTATGCCTTGAGAGTCTCCTTCCTTAGTAGAAAATCCACGATTAAATATTTTAGTCTGCAATTCTACAGGAATTCCTATACCAGAATCTCTAACTACAACTTGTAAAGACTCTTCTTCTTCAAAAATTCCTAACCTAACTTTTTTATTTTTAATATTATTGCAGTCTAAACTATCCATAGCATTTTCAAGCAAATTACCAATAATAGTAATTAATCTTTCTTTGACATTTGAAGATGAAGCCTGTGATAAATTACTATTTGGAGCTATTTTAAAATCTATATTCAATTCATTAGCTCGATCAAATTTACCTAATAAAAGCCCAGCAATTTCATTTAATTTAATCCTTTTCATTACGAATGTAGTAAATTCTTGTTTAGCATGTGTAACTTTTGATATTACACTAAGTGCACTATCATACTCTCCTAACTGAATTAAACCTGATATGGTATGAAGATGATTCATAAATTCATGATTCTGACTCCTTAAAGCGTCAACAAACTTCTTTACTCCGGTTAATTCTTTAGCTAACCTTTGAACCTCTGTTTTCTTATTAAAAGATGCTACTGCTCCGACTACTTCGTCTTCAATGATAATAGGTACTCGATTAGTTAAAATAATCGTATCATTGATAATTTGCTCTTGATTAAACTCTGGCTCTCCGGTCACTAATAATCTCGGTAACTTAGTGCTCGTAATTACTTTAGTAATTTTACTCCCATGCAATTCTGCATCATAATTTAAAATACTCTTCGCTTCTCTATTAGCTAAAGTTATCTGTTCATCTTTATCTATAGCTATAATACCTTCCTTTATAGAATCAATTATGGCATTCTTTTCTTGTAAAAGTTTAGCAATCTCTATAGGTTCTAAACCAAAAATGCTCTTCTTTACGTTATTAGCTAATAAAATTGAACCTATTATTCCTAATATATCTCCAAATAATAAAGCAATATAAATAGATTTAGAAATAGCACCTATTCGTTTTTCAATATCCTTCAATAAAATCCCTACTGCTACCGCTCCTACTTGTCTATCTCCTCGCTTTATAGGTACAAAGGCTCTAATAGAAGGACCTAAAGTGCCCACTGCTTGGGAGATATAAGACTCTCCTTTATTTAAAACTCTTAATTCATCTCCTCCTACAAAATGCTCCCCCAATCTATCTTTTTTTGGATGTGAATAACGAATTCCGTCCATCCCCATAACTACAACAAAGTCTGCCTGAGTATTTTTTCTGATTTTTTCAGCAATCGATTGAATATCACTTATATTTCGTTCTAATCCTATACTATTCGCTATACTAGGGATTCTAGCAACTGATTGAGCTATATCCATAGCATTCTTTTTTAATTGATTAATTTCTAAATCACGCATATGGTCGATTATAATAGTTCCTACCAAAAGTAATACTAAATTTAAAATTAGTATTACTAAAACCATTATTTTGAACCTCAAAGAAAAACGGGTACTCATTTAAAAGTCCTCCTATATCACATTAAATTATAATTTAGTACATATAGTTCATAATTACTATTTCAACATTTTTCAAACTATTCCTTCATTTTATTACTTTATATTTCTGTATTCTCCTCTAAACTCCATAACCATCTACATTCAAAATCAAAAAACCATAGTAGTCAATACGTATTGACTACTATGGTTAATAAGATCATGAGTTTATCTTCAAAAACAGGAACATATTCAGGTAGTTTTAGGATTTTTTTTGAGTTCTTCCTCAATATTCTTTTGGGCATCATCCATAATTGCAGTATAAGGTTTAATATCTAAAATCGGAGTTCCATCTATAGCATCTAACCCTTTTACGACTAATTCATTATCTCTTCTTTCTAACAATTCCACCGTAGTAACTCCAATCGGGCTTGGCCTTCTAGAACTACGTGAAGCAAAAACTCCTCTTGGCTTACCATAACTCCTTGCCCCTTTAAGTTCATATCCTTCTGAAAGATGAAAATAAAAGAGTATTTGTAAATAATCATTCTCTGCAATACCATCTAATCCTTCCACATATTTAGGATTAATCACAATAGTACTTTCTTCTTTTCTCATTTCTTTAGGATCAATAGGTTCTTTAAATTTACTACGAACCATCCCAATAAAATTAAATTTAGACATTTTAATCACTCTCTCTTTCTTTTAGTGGTTTAACTAAATTTGATCTTATTGTACTAAGATCAGTTTCTTCTAATTCATTAACTTCTGATGCATAATCTTTAGCACATTGCATGGTCTTTTGTAAAGATGGTTCACCCATAACGTTAATTACAAACTCTCTAGTCTCTCTAATATTCTGTAAAGTATCTCTAGGTATAGCAGAAGCAAGAGCAATAATATCTAATGATTTTAGAACCGACATTACACATCCATAAGGTGCTGCATTTGGAATTTCGTCTGTATCTATTGTTGTAATTACAGTTAAAGGTACTGGTAAAAGATTTTGAAAATCATTTAGTTCTAATTTCATAATCACTCCTCCTTAAGATTATTCAGATAAAGCAGTAGCACAAATATATTATTTGTGACATTATATACACTATATTCTTTAAATGTTAATAAATACCTTTATATAATTTGTTTTTTTGTTATTTCACTTAATATTTTTATTAATCACAAAAAAAGAACCTCAACCTTATAAATAAGATTGAGGTTAAAATGAATTAATATTATGGGTTTAACATGATTAGAAATAAAGTGCTTACTTATAACTTAAAAAATCCCTTCTCTCATTAGAGAAAGGAGGGTTATATTACTCAATAAATATCCCCATCCTCGTGAGTAATATTACTAATACTTTAGGCAGGTCTCCTGACTCCTAGTTTAAGATTAAAAGCAGCCTTCCCTAGATAATAATCTAAGTGGTATAATAAATTAAATCTACTAGTTACAGTGGTGGGACCGTGACGGATTTACACCGTTCTTCCCTTTTAATTAACAGTGAGATTTCTATTAAACCTAAAATATAAATTCATATTTAATTGTGAATTAATATAATTATATATTAATTATACCTATTAGTCAAGTTAATTGTTTGAATTTTCTAAATATAAAATA
This sequence comes from Selenihalanaerobacter shriftii, assembly GCF_900167185.1. NCBI lineage: Bacteria > Bacillati > Bacillota > Clostridia > Halanaerobiales > Halobacteroidaceae > Selenihalanaerobacter > Selenihalanaerobacter shriftii. Next base: position 49,516 of record NZ_FUWM01000005.1, on the reverse strand, counting down.
TCTTTGAAGATTCTCTAATAGTAAAATAGCTTCTAATTCAACTTCTTCTTTACTTAGTAATCTCCATCTAAATTGATCCATAAGATGAATATAGAGTGAACTAACTACTCCTAATTTAGAATGATTACCTGCATCAGTTAACTTAAATGCTCTTTATAAGTAGAAGCTGTTAAGTCCTCTCGATAACCTCCATTTAAAGATAAATAGAATCTCCCAATGGTGTTGTAGATATTAACACTAATCTTCTTTCCCTTAATTATTAGTCCTATGTAATGCAAAGCTTAAATTACTAACCTTTAATCTTTTGGCTACATCCATTACCTTAACTACTTTCTGAAAAGGAACCTCTTTATCAGCAAAAATAGTAAGATTATTTTTGTTAGCCTGATTAAATCTACTTTTTAATCTATTCTCTAGTTCTTCTAAACTAACTTCAGCCTTACCTAAATATATCTGGCCATCCTTAGTAATTGAAAGATTAATCTCTGTCTCCTTTTTAGTTTCAACCACCTTAGTATCTGGCAGTTGAATATTAGACTTTACTTCTCTTAAATTCAAAGTAGATGCTACCATGAAAAAGATAAGCAAAAGAAATACTACGTCAATCATAGGAGCTAAATTTACTTCTAAATCATCTTTTTTAACTTTATACTTCATTGGTAGTCCCTACCTCTTTAATATGGTTGATTAACTCTTTCTCTCGCTTTTCTGCATGGATAACTATATTTTGTAGTTTATTAGTAAAGTAATAATAGGCCCCTAAGGCTGGAATCGAAATAACCAATCCAGTCGCCGTTGTAGTTAATGCTTCAGAAATTCCTCCAGCTAATTGTTGAGGCTCTCCATTCATAGATAGAACTTGAAATGTCTTAATCATTCCTGTTACTGTTCCTAATAATCCTAATGAAGGACTAATCTTACCGATAAAACTTAAAAGTCCTAAATGCTTCTCTAACTTAGGAAACTCTTCTAGTTTAGCCTCAGCCATTTGTTCTTCCATCTCTTGAGGTGATTTATCTATATTCAGTATTCCTTTCTTTAGAATATTTCCAATTGGTCCTCTAACTTCTTCAGTGACTTTAACAGCATCTTTAATGTTTTTATTCTTTATATTCTGCTTAATTTTATCCATCAAATTATCAGATAACTCATTAGAAATCTTAGAAAATCTATATAACCTTTCAAGTGCAATTGTTACTACTACTAGTGAACATAATAGTAGCGGATATATTATTAATCCACCTTTAGCTAATAAGTATTGCATATTCTACCACCTCTCTAAGCTCTTAATCTAAAGTTAATAGGGATTAATACCCAGCTTTCTACTCTCTGATTATCTACTTGAGCAGAATTAAATCGCCAACTTTGAACTGCTTTCTTTGCTGCTAGATCTAACTGTTGATATCCAGAAGACTGCTTCACTTTAATTCTTTCTACTTTACCTTGATAATCTATTAACACTTTTAAAACTACCTTACCCTCAATTCCTCGTCTTCGCATCATTTCAGGATACATAGGACGCTCCTGTTTAACTAATGATGGAGGAATCACCCCTGGTTTAACCTTACCATTAGTTAAGTCTATTCTTCTTTTAGAAGGCTTACTTACGGTCTGTTTTTTAGGTTTAGGTTCATTTTCAACCTCTTCCTCTTTTGGTTTTTCAGCCTCAACCTTTTCCTTAGGTTCTTCTTTCTCTTTAGGCTCTTCTTTAGGTTTCTCTTCAACTTCTTTCTTAACTACTTTCTGCTCAGATTCTTTAACTTCTTCTTTCTTGACTTCCTTTATTACTTTTTCTTCAACCTTCTCTTTTTCTTTTTTAACTATTTTTTCTACCTCTTCCTTTTTAGGATTCGGTTTTGGTTTAGGCTTTGGTTTATTCTTTTTGACTTTTTTAACCTTTGGTTCTTCTTTCTTCTTTACTTTATCTATCTCTTTTTTAGGTTTCTTCTGTATTTGCTTCTTCTTTGGATCTTTCTTCACTGCTTTCTTAACCTTCTTGTTTTGCACTTTATTTTCTTTTGGATTAGGTTTCTTTTTCGGTTTAGGTTCTTTCTTTGGTTTTGGCTCTTCTTTTTTATTAGCTACTTTCTTCGTAGTCTCTTTCTTATTAGATGAAGGGTTATTACTTTGAGCACTAGCTGTAGCCATACTAAACCTTACTTTTTGGACAAAGTCCTTCTTATTTTGTTTTAGCCCATTGGACTTAATTAAGTAAGGGAATAGATTAAATAGAACTACATGTAACCCTAATGCTATTATAAAAGCTACTTTTAAAGGTGTTATGAACTCTTTTGTTTTCTTGATTAGATTCATTGTAATAACCCTCCATTCTTTTAATTATTTTAGATTAAAATTCTCTGCTAAGCTCTATCATTACATTTCGACCTGGCATTGAAAATTCTTCTATAACTTCGTAATTACGATCAAACAAATTATTTATTTCAAGTGACACTTCTGCATTTTTTGTTAACAATTTGCTTAATTTTAAATCAGCTATAAAATAACTAGGTAATATATAATCTCCATCACTATAATATCTACTACCTATAAATTCACCACTTAAGCTTACATTAACTTCATTTTTATTATAATTCAATCCAATATTAGCTGTGTGGTATGGTTTGTAATCCAATCGCTGACCTTTCCCATCTCTAACATCTAAATAAGTATAATTAAAATCAGTAAAAATATTTTTACTTAATTGTTTAGTTAAAATTAATTCAACTCCTTTTATATCTGCTTCATCAACATTATAAGGTCGCTTAATTCCGTCGTTACCTTCATTCCAATTAATTAAATTGTCAGCATCCTTTTTAAATAAATTTACTTCACCTTTAAAATTATCATTTAAATATCTTAATCCTGTCTCATAAGCTGTAATTGACTCTGTGTCTAAATCAGGGTTCCCTTCATATATCCCCCAAGAACCAAAGTCTTGATAAGGCCAGTACAGTTCATTAAATGTTGGTGTTCTATAAGCTTTCCCAACTGAAGTATGTAAATTCAATTTAGAACTAATTTGATAAACTATTCCCATGCGTGGACTAAAGTTGGAACCAAACATTTCATGGTTATCATACCGACCACCGAAATTAAACTTCAAGGCATCATTCATGTCCCAAATATCTTGAATAAAAAATGCCTTATTTAAATTATCATGTTTCCCATTATCAGTACTGTTAATTTTATTCTTCTTTAGTTCCAATCCATAAGTTAAAGTATGTTCTCCATAATAATTAGTTTGATCAAAAGTTATACCTGTTCTTTTAGTATCATGTTTACTATACTCAAACCGATCAGGATTATCAAAAATACTTTTATGTTCATTATAATAAACACTTAATTTTTGATCTATATTATTAAGTTGTCTTTGCCATTGTAAATTAGAACTAACATCTTCATCTAATTGTTCAGCATTTGGAGTTGGATAATTTATTGTACCTGGAGCTCCTCTATCAGAATCATCATATTTAAAAGACATAGTTAAGTCTGAATTATTATTTAACTCATAATTAAACTTAGTAAAAATATTTGACTGATCTATTTCACTATTTTCACGATGTCCATCTGAGTTTTTCTTTAATATTGTTAAATTATAATTTAAATTTTCCTTACTCCCTCTATGGGTTAAAGTCACTTCACGGGTTTTAAAAGAACCAAATTTGGTGTCTACCTTGGTAACTGGTTCCTCACTACCACTTTTAGTAGTAATATTAACTACTCCACCTAAAGCATTAGCTCCATAAATAGCAGAAGCAGGTCCTTTTAAAACTTCAATTTTTTCAATTTGATCAACTGGTAATAAACTCAAATCAATCTGTCCATTCTGTCTACTATTTACCGGCTGTCCATCAATCAAAACCAAAACTTGTTCAGCACTTGAACCACGAATACTAATAGTTTTCTGGCCGCTTATTCCACCATTATCTCTAATGTTCACCCCAGCTACATCTCTCAAAACATCCGCAACATTATGAGCATTCTTCTTTTCAATCTCCTCTTCATCAATAACTTCTACACTCACCGATGTTTCTGATAATCTCTCCGGGTGCTTAGAAGCGATAACTACTAATTCATCCATAGTATAGCTTATTTCCGGCTCTTCTTCCTTCTTTACCTCTTCTTTTTCTACCTGCTTTTCTTCCTTCTCTTTAGCCAATACAGCTGGCACTACTAACAGATTTAATGCTAAAACAAATATTAAAATAAAAGTTAAACTTTTTCTCATTACTCTTCCCCCTCTATATCTTTATATTGATTAATTTTATCTAAAACTCCATATGAATCATTAACTTCTATTCCCCCTCTTTTAAGTATCTCCTTAAATAAGCTCTTCCCTTTTCCTCCAGTATAATCTCTATTAGATAACTTTTGCTGATTAATAATTATAACCTTTTTGTCATTTTCAACTGCCCAAAGAGCAGCTTTTAGATTTAGTAAATTCCCTGAACCAAAAGGAATCTCAGTTAATACTACTGTATTTACCTTCTTTATCCTATCTAAATTAGCTTGATAACTATCTTGGCTAATAGCAGCAAAAGGCTCTTCATCTATAATCTCAACATCAAAAGATTTAGCAACCTCCCAATCTGAATCATGTTCATTGACTACACCACAACTAACCTGATAACCTTGTTCAACTAAATCACCAATTAATTCCCTTCCTGTTCCACCACCACAGATTACATGAACCTTGTGGTCTAACTTTTCTGTAGGTATATAATTATTTTCGAGAATAGTTACATAAGGCTTATTACTTGGATAATGCTTCTTTACTATCACCTTAGAGCCATAAACCTTTTCAATATTCTCAGTAGTAATCACTTCTTCTGGTGTGCCAAATTTATAAATATTACCTTCATTCAATAAAAGTAGCTTATCACAATATTCAGACGCTAAATTTAAATCATGAATTACAATTAAAATTGTTAATTCTTGCTTTCGATTAAGTTCTTTTAAAAGATTCATAATCTCTAATTGATAATTTATATCTAAATTAGAAGTAGGTTCATCTAATAATAAAACTTCTGGCTCTTGAGCCAAACTCCGAGCTATGATTACCCGTTGTCGCTCTCCTCCACTCAACTGATTAATCGGTCTATCAGCTAACTGAAGAGTATTAGTTAGCTTCATTGCTTCCTTTGCTATCATGTAATCCTCTTCTGTCTCACCTTTAAACCTGCCAATATAAGGCGCCCGTCCCATCAATACTACCTCTTTAACTGTAAAATCAAAGCTCACATTAGTATTTTGGGGTACAACAGCTAATTTCTTAGCCAATTTTTTCTTCCTCAATTCTTGTAAATCAAAGTTATCTAAATATACTTTACCATCATCAGGTTTCAGAATAGAATTGACATTCTTTAATAGAGTAGACTTACCAGAACCATTAGGACCGATTAATCCTATGAATTCTCCTTCTTTTATAGCAAAATTAACTTTATCCAAAATCTTTAATTGATCATATTTATAACTTAAATTATCAACTGCAAGTTTAATTGCCATTTTTACTTTCCTCCTAAAACCCTGTAGTCTTCTTCTGATTCAATAGATAAATAAAGAACGGTCCACCCAATAATGATGTTATAATTCCTACAGGAATTTCAGTAGGTGCAATTACTGTTCTTGCTAAAGTATCAGTTAATATTAGAAAGATTGCACCTACTAAAGCTGAACTAGGAATTAAAATCCTATGATCTGGCCCCACTAACAGCCTCACAATATGGGGAATAATTAAACCTATAAACCCTATTACTCCACTCCCGGCTACAGCTGCACCAGCTAGCAATGCACCAACAATTAATATAATCCTCTTCATCTTTTCTACTTCAATACCTAAACTCTGTGCTGCCTCTTCACCTAATAGCATAATATTTAAGTCTTTAGCTAAAATATGTACTATAATATAACCAACTAAAACATAAATCCATACCATTTTTACATCTGCCCAACCTTTTGAAGCCAAGCTTCCCATAATCCAATAGACAATCTGGTGCATATTCTCATCATTAAAGACCATCAATAATGACACAATAGCAGATAAGAAAGAACCCATTGCTACTCCTGCTAATAATAGAGTCGCTACTGAAACCTTCTGTCCAACTTTAGCTAAATTATAAACAATAAATGTAGTAATTAAAGCACCTACAAAAGCAAATATAGGAATTATATTTAGTCCTAAAAAATTAGCTCCTAAATCTAAAATCATTCCTAAAGCGGCTCCTAATGAAGCTCCAGAAGAAATACCTATAATATAAGGGTCAGCCATTGGGTTCTTCAATAAAGCTTGAAAAACAGTCCCCGAAGTAGCTAATGCTAATCCTACTAATCCTGCTAATAAGACTCTTGGTAATCTAATCTTAAAGATAATAGTCTGATTAACGCCTGCTTGCCCTCCATTATCTAAAAATTGCACTTTATTTATTAAAACTTCAGCTACTTCAGAAAATGGAATATTAACCGCCCCTAATCCAGTAGCCATTACTATAATTAGAAATAAACAAATAATTAAACCTAAAACAATTCCTCTCCATTTCATCTTCTGCTCTAACATATTTATCAACTCTCTTACTTTAACGATTTTTTAGGATGTATCGCCTTAGCCATCTTCTCTAAAGCAATAACTATTCGAGGCCCAGCTCTATGAACTATATCAGGATTAAAGAAGTAAATTTTATTATTTTTGATTGCTGCAATGTTTTTGAAGTTATCTCTACTTTCAATCTCTTGTTTCTTTTTATTAATATCTTCATCACGATTAGCAATAAAATAAACATCGGGATTCTGAGCTAATAAAACTTCAGTATTATATTGAGGCCATTTTCCTAGTGCATTCTGAGCAATATTTATTCCTCCAGCTAAATAAATTAAATTATCAATAAATGTATCTGGCCCTGCTGTATATAATGGATTATTCCAAAGTTCATAAAACACTTTTGGTCTTTGCTCCTTTTCCAAATGTTTCTTTATTAATTTTTGCACTCGTGTAACTCTATTCTTCATATCAGTAGTTAAATCATTGGCTTCCTGCCACTGTCCAGTTGCTCTACCGATAATCTCTATAGTCTCAATAATTTCATTAATATTCTGTGGACCTAAACCAATAACCTTGATTCCTAATTGATCCAATCGATTTATTATTCTTTCAGGTGTGATTTCAGCTGCTAAAACTAAATCTGGTTTTAATTGAATTATTTTTTCTAAATTAGGCTCTTTAATTGTGCCTACTTTCTGAATTTTAATAGCAGCTTGTGGATAGTCAGCATACTTAGTCACTCCTACTAATTCTTTTTCTGAACCTAAAGTAAATAATGTTTCAGTATAACTTGGTGCTAAAGAAATAATTCTATGAGGCTTATCTTTAATTAAAACCTGCCTACCTAAATCATCAGTAATCTTTATAGGGTAACTTGCAGCTTTAATAAGAGTGCTTCCAGTGAATAAAATTAACAACGTTAGTACTAAAATTAAATTCTTCTTATATTTCATTTCTGTCGCCCCTTTCAAATCAAAATAAAAAAACCTAACCTCGATAACCAAGATTAGGGATAATTAGCTAGATACTAATCACCTACCCTCTTGTTACCGAAGATTCAGTAGGTTTAACAGTTAGGCAGGTCTCCTGACTTCTGGCTGTAAGAAACTTAACCTTCCCTGAACACTTAAATATCCAAGTGGTCTTATCATCCTTTAGCAATTAACTATTAATCTACTTTTGACTTTTAGCTCTTAACTTTTAATTGTCAATTGCTTTTTTACCAGTCACAGTGGCGGGCCCGTTCAGGATTCTCACCTGATTCCCTATTCTCCTTTCAAAGCTACTTAGAAAGGCACCTAACTATTACGATATTAAATTTTAATAATTCATGCTAAATATTAATTTATTATCCTTCAATGTATGATATTCTATAAATTCCAAAAAAGTCCTGCTTAATAATAAAAAACTAAATTGAAATAATCCCCTGCTCTAATACTACGAACCAACTTAAACAAACTAAAGTACCAGCTAAAACCACTATGTCTCGAGGAGATATCTTAAAATCATCTTGAATATATAATTTCCCCTTAAATCCCCGAGCTAACATAGCCCTATAAACTCGTATTGAACGTTCATAACTCTTTATAATTAACATTCCTACTAAATAAGCATAAGACTTATAACAATGTAAACTAGTTTCTGGTTTAAACCCTCTGACTTTCATAGCATTCTGAAGACTTTTTAATTCATTACCTACTACATATATATATCTATAAACAAAAAAGAATAAATAAATTAGCTTTTCAGGTACATAAAGACATTTTAGTGCATGCATTAATGAAGCTATAGTAGAAGTAGACAGTAAAGAAATTACTATAATCATGATCGCATTTGATCTAATTGTTATCCTTATTGCATACATAATACCAGCCCAAGAAGCAGTCAAAGGACCTATTTGAAACAAACCTTCTCCTGGATAAGTAAAAGGTATAAATAACCACATAAAGAATATAAAGGTATTAATAATCAACAAACGTTTTAAAACTTGTTTAACATCTAACCTAGCAGATACTAAAAAGAAAGATGCCAAAAGAAAAATTTGTAATAACATTGAAATATTACTTCCTACTGCAGCAATTGTAGCCAACAACATAGTTATTATAATTTTTAAACGTGGGTCTAATTCATGAACCCAAGTAGATCCATTTGCAAACTTCTCATTAAACATACCATCTACTCCCCTTTCGCTTTAAAATAAAATACAACTCCCATTAAACCAAATATATAACCAATCCCTCCTAAAATTTCAGTAATACCCGGTCCTTTTTTTCGTTGTAGTTGAGTTATTTTTTTATTTAATGGCGCTACTTGTTTAGCCAATTCATCTTGAAGAATAGAACGAAATTCTTCTTTGCTAATAAATTTACCTTTGTCCACTTTAGTAGATTCATCGTGAGTATTATTAATATCGGTTACAGATGATTCTTCATTTATTGAATTTTGATTAGATAATTCTGTTTCAGTAGAGTTTTGAACATCTATTTCTGGGAGCTCTTCTTTTTTTATACTATATTGAGCCTGATGTCCCATTTTACTACCTACTACGATTTTCAAATCAGACTTTTGGGGAATTTTAAATTTATATACTCCCTTAGCATCAGTCTTTCCTTCTAACAGCAATTTACCTTTGGGACCATACACCTCCACCAATCCCTCATTGATAGGAGCACCATTACCAAAAGCTGCTTCAACTACTATACTATCTCCACTGATATAAGCATATGCTACAACCCTATGAGCATAGACAGGCATAGCTATTAAAGTAATCATTATAACAACCATTAAAATCAGGCTAAACAAATTAACAGATTTATAATTTTTCATATCTATTATCATCCTCTCAAAATTTCAGGTTTAACCTTTTTAATAAAAATCAAACAGAATGCACTTACAATTCCTTCAATGATCATCAATGGAGACTCAGATATAATAGCCATTTTAGTCATTGTTAAAAAAGATTCTTCAGTAAAAATCAATGACACAGCCATTAATAATGCAGCCAAAACCACAGCTAAAGCCCCACAAATAAAAGATATAATTCCTAAACTAACTAAATTATCTTCATTACTAATCTTAAGTAAAATCTTAAATAGATAATAACAAATTACAGCTGGTAATGCCATGATAACTACATTTACTCCTAAAGTAGTAATTCCTCCGAATTGAAAAAGTATTCCTTGGAGAAAGAATGCTATAAAGAAAGCGGGAAATACCCGCCAACCTAATAAAATCCCAGCAATTCCATTTAAAATCAAATGTATATTAGTTGGACCTACAGGTACATGAATAAGTGACGCTACAAATAAAGCTGCTGAAACTATAGCAGTTTTAGGAATATCTTTATCCTTAATCTGTTTTAAACCTATAGTCATTCCTGCTAATGTAACTGCTCCACCAGAAATTAAAACTGGTGCAGAAAGTACTCCTTCTGAAATATGCATAATACCACACCTTCTTAAAATTGATTTATATACATTATTTAGACAGAATACATGCTGAAAGAAATATATATCATCTTTCTAGCACTCTTCACTTTCAATTGATTTATTTCATATCATAAGTCTTTACCCACATTAAAGCACCTAGTTCATGATCTTTTCCGTTAATCTTTTTTCCTTCCATTAAAGCGGAAAATCCCCACCAGCCAGCTTTCGGCATTGAATAAGAAAAAACTCCATTCTTATCAGCTTTAATCACTTGCGTAATAAAGTTATCATTTGGTACCTCAACACTTTCATAATTATCTCCCTTTAATGAAGGAAATCTAGTTTGATTAAAATATTCTACTTCAATTTCAGCGTACGGAACCGGTTTCCCATTCTTCTTAACAATCCCTCTAAAATTATTTCCAGTCCAAAGCCCATATGGTCTAACTAAAGGAACAATTTCTGCCTTCATACCAACTTCTCTATCCCAATCAGTAGTCACCGCCATTGAATTAACTACTACCTTAGTACAATGAGTAATGTATTTATTCTCCATCGGCTCCCAATAAGGCCCTGGTTCTAAGTAAAATATATAATCGCCAAATCCTTTTATTCTATATGATGCTTCAAAAGCCTTACCTCCCATAACTTCTTGATATTCTAAACTTTCTAATAAATTAGTCTTTTCTCTTTTGTGTAATACACCAAACTTATTTGGCTGTTCCATATCCATTACCTCTGCAGCTGACATTGGATGGGTAAAAAGAAGATTTAAATTAACCTTTCTATTTTCTCCTTGTGACACCATATCATCAGATGGTAAAATCATTTGAAAATGAGCTGAAGCTATTACTGTCATCCCCATTATTAAAACCAAAGTTATTAGTAACGTTAAAATTCGTTTCTTCATTCTTACTCCCCCCTAATATTTTAATAATACTTTCAACCTAACTTCCCTTTTAAAATATCTCCTTTTATTATATAACACCTTTAACTAAAAAAGTAACACAACATACTCAAAAAAATAACACAAAACTTATATTTAATATTATCTATATTAAATATATTCTTTATTTGTTAAAAAAAACCTTCTTTGTTTTTAAAAAATTCTCCCCTTCTCCCAATAGAGAAAAGGGAAGAAGTAATTGATATCTACTCTGTAAGCTCATTATATTTTTCAAGTAAGAAAGTACTATAAGCTACGCCTGGTCCACCATCTAACAACATTACTACACTAGCTGCTTCTAAAATTTCCTCTTTACTAGCCTCTAGTTCAATAGCTTCATTTAAATTCTTCACAATACAATAATCACATCTCTTAGCTAAAGCTGCTCCTAAAGCAATTAATTTCTTCTGTTTTTTAGATAAAGCACCATCTTTCATAACACTCTTTGAAAAATCTTTAAACTTCTTCATCTGTTCAGGAATCTCTTCTTTTAATTCGTCTTGTCCTTTAACTAACCCTTCTAAAACCTCATCTGCTTTCAAAGATATCCCTCCTTTTTTGATAACACAAATATATTTTTAGTAACACTATACATATATATTCTTTATTTTGTAAAAAATCCCTTCATATTTTTAAACTTTTTTATACTAAAACCTATTATTCGCCGCTAACCAACTGTGCCCTTTCATTAAATAAGGTCTTATAACCTAAATTAACTAAGATAAATACCGTTAACGAAACACTAGCTAAAATCCCTAACATAATAATTATCTGATACTTTATTGCCGTAATCGGTGAACTTCCTGAAAGAATCTGCCCGGTCATCATCCCCGGTAAAAAGACAATTCCCATTCCCATCATCGAATTAATTGTAGGTAGAATAGCAGCATTAAAAGCAGCATTAACGACTTCTCGCGTTGCTTTTTTAGGAGTTGCTCCTAACATCAAAGTAGCCTCAATTTTATCTCTATTATCTTTTATTCCAGAAATCAAGCGCTCTACTCCCAAGGAAATCCCGGTCATTGAATTACCAATTAACATTCCAGCTAGAGGAATAAAATACCTTGCCTCATACCAAGGTCTTAAATTAATAACAATTATAATAAAATAGATCATACTAACTAAAGTTCCCATAACCATCGCTAAAGCTATAACTTTCTTAAACTTTAAACTGATTCTTTGCTGAACCCGTTGATAAATATTATTAATAGCAAAAGCTTCCATAATAATAATTATTATTAACGTAAATAAATAATTACTCTGCTCAAATACATAAGAAAGCACATAACCTACTAAGACTAACTGAATAGTCATTCGCACCATTGATAAAATAATTTCCTGTTCTTTATCGAATCCCCTAGTTTTAAAGATTATTAACAAAACCATTATAAAAGAATAAGCAATAATTAATTGCCATAACTGAAGATTGAGAATTTCTTGCTGATTCATTTAATTTTCCACCTCATCAATTACTTTTCCGCTGTTAAGCATAATAATTTTATCTCCATAAGTTTCAGCTACCCGTTTAGAATGGGTAATCATCAGTGAAGTCTTATTATTCTCTCTAACATATCTAACTACTTCTTCAATAATTAGTTTTTCTGTCTCTTCATCTAAAGCAGAGGAGGGCTCGTCTAATAATAAAACTTCTGGTTTTAGTAATAAGATCCGCGCTAAAGATAAACGTTGTTTCTCACCACCTGATAACTTTTTAGCTTGAAAAGCCAAATCTTTATCTAATTGCACTCTATTTAGTATCTGCTTCATAATACTTTCTTTAGGAACTTCTCTTTCTGTCAGCTCAAAGCCAATCTCTAAATTATCTCTAACCGTTCCCGAAAATGTAACTGGTTTTTGTGGTAACATCATCACTTCTCTACGTAAATTAATAGGGTTAATTTCCTCAACATTCTTTTCTCGATATAATACTTGGCCTTGGTCTACACTAATCAGATTATTTATTAACCTAAGTAAAGTAGATTTACCAGCACCGCTAGGACCGATAATACAAGATATCTTATGAGCAGGAATCTCTAATTCATCAATTACTAAAATATTCTTAAACTTAACATCCTGTAGAATAAACATAATTCTACACCTCCTGATACTTTTTCTAGAATTTAATTTGTATATCCTTTATTATAAATTCATTTTTTCAATAAAAATCCCTAATCTTATAAAAATAAGACTAGGGATATCTAAATAGGTTCAATTTTTATTATTCTCCTTGTAAAGCTCTTTCTTGAATTTTTAAATAATTATTAAATTCCTCTTTAGTAGCACAAGTAAATTCATGAGTAATATATATTGGTTCAATTATTTGCAACATCTCATTAAGTACTTTATTACTAAACGGTAAATGTTGATCTGTATTAAAGATAAGTTGATGTGTTAACCTACTTTTCTTATCTAAGTCATTACTATCTTTAAATTCTTCATACAGTTTATCTGTATTATTCTGCCGATAAATACCTGATAATGATTTATGTAAGTGAACCCCATAAAACAAATCTGAATCTTGTTGAAAATCAGCTAATATTCTCTTAATATATTCTAAACCATCGGCTTCATCTCTTAATTTAAGATTAGTATTCATTAAATGACCAGTATCTAATAGAAATCCTTTATTCTCATAGTTAATTTTATCAAGAAAATTTAAAGCAGACGTCTTATTTAAAAAGGTCAATCCATTCCACCATAAATTTTCAAATAGTAATTTAAAATTTAAATCTAAATCAACTAATACTTCATTGATAATATTAGCTACCTCTATCAATATTTCTTTATTAGTATACTTAAAGTTACCAGTAAATATTTCCTCCATACTAGTATGACTAGCATGAAATATAACATAATCTACTTCTAATTTAGAAGCTAGCCTTAACTCTTGACGATAATTATCAATTATCTCACTTAAATTTAATTCTTGCTTCTCTCCTGTCTTTAATGGTAACCAATTTAAATAATAAGATAAATGCATCCCTTTTATCAATTTAATAGGAATCTTTTCTATACAAATATTTTCATTGACCCCTTTAGCTAATAATTCAACTCCAACTAGACCATTCTTCTTACAGAATTTTTCTACTTGTTGCCAATCATTATTAAACCAATCTAAATTATAAGCACTTAGATTAAATAGCCTCTTCATTTTATCTTCCCCATTCTTAATTATATAAAAGTATATTTTCTATTTCTAAGTATCATCCACTAATTCCTGCAACTAAGTTATTGAATAAAGAGAACCTATTAAATTAATTGGCTTATAGATTACTTTTTGTAAATCAGTCATCCTATTTTTAGGTAAAGTGACTAATAATACTGTAGATGGTCCAGCAGATTTCTGTAAGTCTATATCTGTTTCAACTAAATCAAGATTTAAATTATTCATATCTGCTAATAATTCTGCTTCATACTTAATACCTTTGGAACCGACAGGTAAGATATCGTAAATATAATTTAATTTTATTAGTTTCTTCATAGTATCTAAATCTATAACTTCTTCTTTTGAATCCAACACATCTTCACCAACTTTTGGTATTCCAATAGCAGTTAGAATATCACCAGCACGTGAGTTAGCCAATCTTAAATCTTCAGTATTAGAGATTCCAATTACGGTAATCCCTACTCCTGTTTCACCAGTGAGAATATTTTCTTCTGTGCTTCCATTTAATACTTTATCAACATCTAAATCTAACATTTCTAATTCTTGTTTAATCCCAGATATAATTTCTTTTCCTGTAGGTTCATACTCGACAGTTAAAGTATTTACTACTGCTATGGGGGTAGCTCTAACAGCTAATACTTCCATTAAAGCTACCCGAACCCCTAATTTACCTACTATCTCTCCAGATACAGACACTTGATCTCTAGCTTTAGGACCAATTCCTCCACTTGAATCACAAGCAATAATTAACTTTTGCTTTGATGGCAAGTCTACTATTGAAATATCTCTTTGCATTTTATTGTCACCTCTAATTATTATTATAACTAATTTAATCTATTTTGGTCAATGACCGATAAATTAAGATAGATAAAATAATATTAATTGCTGAACCTACTAATAAGACTGGAGTCATACTGATAAAGAAGCCCATACCAACTAAAGGGATTAGTAAAGCAGTAACTCCTACTCCATTTAATAAACTTACAACAATTGCTGCTATAATTAAATTAAGTTTTTCTTTTAAATACCAAAATACTATCCCGCATCCTGACATCAAAACTCCAATTAAAAGATGAATAGGTCCTAATGGAAAACCTACTTTAAGTGCTGAAATTAAATGTCCAATTCCTAATACAACTGCCCCTTCTAAACCACCAGCATAAAGAACTAAGAAGTAACCAGGACCAGAATCAAAAGCTACAGTCCCAATTGGACTAGGAAATGTAATCCATGCTCCTAATCCACTTAATGCAATAAACAAAGCCATTCTAACTAATCGTCTAGTTTCCCAAAAATTTTCTTTGATTGTAGATTGAGTATTAGAATTCATTATTCTCCCTCCAATTTATCTTATTTACTTCAATTTTCGCTTCATAAACCAAGCTATCTGTGGTTTATGATATCTACTCTCTCATATGATAGTTATGTATTAATTGTTAACCTGCCTTATTTGCTTCAACTTCTGCTTCCTCGAGTGTCGCCATGTCATTAATGATTCTAGTAGCTGCCTCTACTAAATTCATTCCTAATACTGCACCGGTTCCTTCACCTAATCTCATATCCATATCTAACATTGGTTCTAAACCTAATAGTTCATACATTCTGATATGACCAGGCTCTACTGATTTGTGAGATGGAATTAAATAATTAGTTACTTGTGGTTCTAATTTTTGTGCAATTAAAGCTGCAGCCCCAGAAATTAAACCATCAATCATTACAGGTGTTTGATTGGCTGTTGCCCCTAACATAACCCCCGCTATTCCTCCGATTTCTAAGCCACCTACTTTAGCTAAAATATCTAAAGCATCATCCTCTTGAGGTTGATTAACTTCTAAAGCTTCTTTAATTATCTCTTTCTTCTTCTTTAATTGTTCATCATTAATTCCTGTTCCATATCCTACTGTTTCATCTAAAGACAGATCAGTCATTATCGTTAAGATAGCGCTACTTGGGGTAGTATTACCGATTCCCATCTCTCCAGTTCCAATTAAATTAGCGCCATTATCAATTAAATCCTGTACCACTTCAATTCCAGCTTCTATACTAGCAATTGCTTCTTGTTTAGTCATAGCCGGACCTTTAGCTAAATTATTAGTTCCAGGCTTTACTTTTTTTACTACCAACTTTTCAGATTCTATCTCACTAGCTACTCCAATATCTACTATAGTTACCTCTGCTCCCACTTGGTTTGCTAAAGCATTAACAGCTGCTCCTTCATTTAGAAAGTTATATACCATCTGTGTTGTTACTGCCTGAGGAACTGTACTGACTCCTTCTTCTACTACTCCATGATCACCAGCCATAACAACGTGTACCTTCTGATCTACCTTAGCAAATAAATCCTCAGTGATTCCAGCCAATTTAATCGCTATTTCTTCTAACTTACCTAAACTCCCTGGGGGTTTAGTTAAGCTATCTAACCTCGCTTGTGCTTCATCCATCTTTTTTTCATCTAAACTATCAATTTTAGCAATTGTCTCTTTTAATAATTCCATTATAATCAACTCCTCAGCAATTTTAATTATTATTAAAAAGCTTTATCGTCTACTCACCTTCATTATCAACTGTTCACAATCATTACAAATATTCAGCTACTATCTTCATTGGTTCAGCTTTATCATTCATAATTCTTATCTCCGTCTCTTCGTTTAATTTCTTTTTAGCTAATACTTTCTCTTGATTAATTGCTAATTTAGCCTCTGTCTGCCAATCTTCTTTTACCCTAGCTTGAGTCATCTTTAAATCTGATTTACTAATCCTTTCTCCATATTTAGCAATATCTCCAGCGTGAGTAGCTATCCTTGCGGCTATTACACCTCTTTTAATATCTTCAGTATTTGGTAAACCTAAGTGTTCTGCTGGTGTAACATAACAGACAAAATCTGCTCCTGCCCAAGTCGATTTAGCTCCACCAATAGCTGCTACAATATGATCATAACCTGCAGCAACATCGGTAACTAACATTCCCAAAACAAAGAATGGAGCATTATGACATAATTCTTTCTGTACTTGAATAGTTGTCTCTATATGATGCAAAGGAACATGCCCTGGCCCTTCTACCATCGCCTGTACACCTGCTTTCCTAGCCCTTTGTACTAACTCGCCACTAATTAATAATCCTTGTACCTGTGCCCGATCTAAAGAATCAACTACTGCACCTGGTCTAATCCCATCGCCTAAACTTAAAGTTACATCATATTTCTTAGCAATCTCTAATACTCGATCATACTGAGTGTAAAGTGGATTTTCTTTTTGATGATGAAGCATCCAGCCAGTCAAAAAGCCACCTCCACGACTAACTACATCAGTAAATCTCCCTTCATTCTTTAACCTCGCTAAAACTTCTAATGTCATTCCACAATGAATCGCCATAAAGTCTACTCCTGCTTTAGCCTGCTTTTCAATTTCATTAAAGATATCTTCTGGCTCCATCTCCACTACTGATCCATATTTATCAATACTCTTAATCCCAGCTTGATAAATCGGTACAGTACCTACTGGAACATTAGCTATTTCTAAAGTATTCTTACGGATCTGGTCAATATCACCCCCGGTACTTAAATCCATAATAGCATCTGCCCCTGCATCTAAAGCTGCTTGTAATTTCTCCTTCTCACATTCCATATCTGGATAATCTAATGAAGCACCCATACTGGCATTTACTTTAGTTCTTAAACCAGAACCTATCCCCATATATTCTCTATCCTTACGATTGATATTAGCCGGAATAACTATTCTTCCTTCAGCTACCCCTTCTCTAATCACTTCTGCTTCGACTTTCTCATTAATGGCAACTTCTCTCATCTCTTCAGTAATGATGCCTTCCTTAGCTTGAATTAATTGTGTCATTACATACTCCCCTTCTATATAGAAATTATGACTTTCTTAAACTGACACTATCACTGATCACTGATAGTTTAACTCAAATACTCATCAACCACTTGAATTGCACAGTATTCACCGCACATCGCACATCCATCACTTCCCGCTGGATTTCTTTCTTCTCTTGTTTGTTTAGCATTCTCAGGATTTAAAGCTAAATTTATTTCTGCTTCCCAATCTAATTCTTTTCTTGCTTTAGCCATTTTCTCTTCTTTTATCCACGCTTCTTTTTTTCCTTTAGAAACATCACCAACTTGAGCTGCAATCTTAGCTGACATTACTCCATCTCTTATATCCTCTTGTGTTGGAAAATCAAGATGTTCTACTGGAGTTACATAACATAAAAAATCTGCCCCAGCTGCAGCAGCAAAAGCCCCACCAATAGCTGCATTAATATCATCTTCTCCAGTGGCTAAATCCGTTACTAGCGGACCAAACACAAAGTACGGTGCTCCATGACAGAGTTCTTTCTGTAATTGAATTGTACTTTCAATTTGATCTAAAGGAACATGCCCTGGTCCCTTGACCATCATCTGCACCCCTGCTTCTCTACCTTTATCAACTAACTCCCCTAGGATGATCAATTCTTGAATCTGAGCCCTATCGAAAGAATCAACAATGGCTCCCGGCCGAAAAGTGTCAGCTAAGCTAAGAGTCATATCATACTCTTTAGCAATCTCTAATAAGCGGTCATATTCTTCATAAAATGGATTCTCTCGATCATGGTGTAGCATCCAACCAGCTAGAATTTGTCCACCATGACTTACTAATCCTTCAACTCTACCTTCAAACTTTAACCTTTGTAATGTTTCAAATGTCAAACCTGCATGGATCCCCATAAAATCAACTCCATCTGCTGCCTGTCTTTCTACTATAGAAAATATATCATCAACTGTCATATCTAAAATTGATCCTGTTTTCTCTTCACACTCTTTAGCTGCTTGATAGATTGGTAAAGTCCCTACAGGTAATTCAGTTTTCTCTAATATTTGTCTTCGAATCTTATCTATATCTCCATCTTTACTTAAGTCCATAATAGCATCGGTACCTAACTCTATGGCTAAATCTATCTTAGCTAATTCAGTTTTTGTATCTGTATAATCTTCATAAAGTCCTACACTAGTATTTACTTTAGTCTTTAGCCCTTTTCCAAACCCTTGACTAAACTCTGTCTTCCTCTCCTTATTTTTAGGTATTACTACTCTTCCCGTAGCTACCTCCTTTCTAATAATATCTACTGCTATCCCTTCTTGCTTAGCTACTTTCTCCATTTCTGGAGTTATCTCTCCTGATTTTGCTTTAATTAATTGAGTCATTACTTCTTCCTCCCTATTAGATTTATATATAAATACAAAAAAAGTCCACGATCTCTTAAGAGATCGTGGACTTTTCCATTATCCACTACTATTAACTTTATCTTTATTCCACGAAAGATAAAATTTACTACTTAAATAGGCAGGTTTCCTGACTCACGATAAATTTATTCTAACCTTCCCTAATTATTTAAATAATAATCAGGTGGTATATAAATAGAGTAAATCTTCTATCGCTTACAGTGGCGGGACCGTGTTGTAACGAGGGATTAATAAACTTACCTCATCCAAACTTCCCTTTTAAACTTATTGGTTTGAATAATTTTCCTACACAGCCAATAAATCACCTATTTAATAAAATATTATTTTTTGACGTATATATCTTATTCAACATAAGTTCTAAAAGTCCTTCTTAAAATATAATTTTTATAAATGATTAATTTGCTTTTTTAAATGGAATTACAACTTTTTCATCAGATATTCTATTGACTTTTGTTATATCCTCTTCGAAAAACTCCATAGGAATCACATATAATTCATCTTGAAATTTATAACCATAATAACTTTTTTCATTAATTAATAATTTACCTAATGAAATAGCTTCTTCTTGATCAACTTTTTTAGATAAGTAATTATGAATCTTAATATATCTTTCTTTCTCAGACATATTATAAATTAATCGGTCAGGCATAGCAAAAAATTCTCGCATTAACTCTGTAGTGGTACAAATTTGGCTACTTGATATCTTCACCTTTATATTCCCCCTTACATAAATATCCCCTTTAAACATTTAAATATCTTAGCCCCATCTTAAATCATACTTGCATTTTAGAAATTTCTCTTTGTAATTTATTAATAATTCTTTTTTCTAATCTGGAAATATATGATTGCGAAATTCCTAAGATATTCGCTACTTCTTTTTGAGTCATTTCTTCCTTGCCCTTACTCAAACCAAACCTTAGAATCATAATCTTCCTTTCTCTTTCAGTTAAAACCTTCATTGCTTGCAATAATAATTCTCTATCGATATCTTCTTCAATATCTTTATAGATTAAATCTATATCTGTTCCCAATATATCTGATAATTTCAATTCATTTCCATCCCAATCAACATTTAACGGCTCATCAAATGAAATCTCTGATCGTTTTTTATTATTGCGACGTAAATACATTAAAATTTCATTTTCTATACATCTAGACGCATAAGTAGCCAATTTAATTTTCTTACTAACATCAAAAGTATTAACCGCCTTAATTAAACCGATAGTTCCTATAGAAACTAAATCTTCTAAATCAATTCTTGTATTTTCAAACTTACGAGCTATGTATACTACTAAGCGCAAATTACGTTCAATCAAAACGCTCCGTACTGCATTATCATCTTCTTCTAACTTAGAAAGCAAATAACTTTCTTCTTCGTTTGATAAAGGTGGTGGTAAAGCTTCACTACTACCTACATAGAATACATCTTTTGCTACTTGAATTCCTAAATAATTTAATAATTTGATAGCTTGAATCCTTAATAATAATTTTACTTTTCTAACTAATGATAACAAATACATCCCCCCTTCATAACTTAGTAATAATTAATTATGAACCGCTACATTAACTAACTTTGGATTTACCAAAGCAGTATAACTGACTTCTTGATTAAACTGCTGATCATAAATACCGATTATTACAGATTGAGTAACTATCTCTTCCCCGTATAAATTCAGTATAACTTTATCAGGTTTTAATCCAATTAATAATCCATTTTGACTACCAATTGCTGAAAATGGTATTAATCTAAAACGTTTTGCCCAAGAAGTATTACTTAAAACAGCAGCAATCTCCTCAATTTCTGACTCTAAATCATATTCTGTGAAAATATTTAGAATATTTTCAGGAAGAATATCCAATATAGTCTCTAATTCGACAATGATTACAGGTGTTTTAGTTAAGGGATCACTTAATTGATTTCCTGTATCTACTAATCCTTCTAATTTTAAAGATTGATTATCAAATTTAATAAATAAATCAACTAAAAAGCTTTCAGTTGAAACTTGCCCTTGAAATATTCTCCAACTAAATTTACCAACTATCCATAAAATAAATATACTAAATAGAAATATCCAAGTATCTTGTAAAGAAAGATTAACATTACCCGTTAATTCTGAAAATTGTGATTTAACATTCAAATTATACCCTGCCATTAGTATCCCAGCAGCTAAAAAAGTAATCAAATAAAAATATCCTATAGCTTTAAAAAATTTCTTAATTTTAATTGGTATATAAGCTACATTAACCATTATTATAGAAATAACAAAATACATAACTATATTATTCCAACCCCGCATTTCAGGGAATAGAATTAAAATAGTATATACAGTGCCACAAATAGCACTTAAACTTAATTGCCAAATCCTATAGTCAATTTTTATTAACCTTGCTGTTGTCCATAAAAGTAAATAATTCATAACTAAATTAATTATTATTACTAAATCAAAATAAATAGTTAATTGCATTTTGTTCCCCTCTATAATATTTATTAGACTATAATGATAAATTACCTTCCTAACTTCATTTTTATTTTTTGTGATCTTTTTATCTTTCTTAGATGATAAATTGTTTATTTACATTTATTATAACCATTTTGTCATCAGATGCCGAAAATTAAAAAAATCTCGACCCCTTACGAGATCGAGATTTGATTAATTATTCTTTATTTTTTCTTAAAAATGCCGGTATATCTAGGTCATCATCAGCAAAAGATTTGATATCATTTAACTCTTCTTCGTAGTCATCTTGGTCTGCATTAGCACCTGCTTCTGCTGTCTTAACTTCATTTTGGTTAACTTCATCAAAACCAGTAGCGATTACAGTTACTTTTACTTGATTTTCCATCTCTTCATCAACCACAGCACCTAATATGATATTAGCATTAGAATCTGCTACTTCAGATACTATTTTAGCTGCTTCATTAGCTTCATGTAAACCTAAATCTACTCCCCCTGTAATATTTAATAAGACACCTTTAGCTCCATCAATAGAAGCCTCTAATAAAGGAGAATCTATAGCCTTTTCAGCTGCCTCAGCAGCTCTATTTTCTCCATCAGCAGTTCCAATTCCCATCAAAGCAGAACCTGCATCAGTCATTATAGTTTTTACATCAGCAAAATCTAAATTAATTAAACCAGTAATAGTAATCAAATCAGAGATCCCCTGTACACCTTGCCGTAAAACATCATCAGCAACTTCAAATGCTTCTAATAATGAAGTCTGTTTTTCAACTACTTCTAATAATCTATCATTAGGAATAACGATTAAAGTATCAACTTTCTCTTTTAAATTATTAACACCATATTCCGCTTTGTCCATTCGTTTTCTACCTTCAACTGTAAAAGGTTTAGTTACTACTCCTACTGTTAAAGCTCCTAATTCTTTAGCCACCTCTGCTACTACTGGAGCAGCACCTGTCCCAGTACCTCCTCCCATACCAGCAGTAATGAATACCATATCCGATCCTTTTAAGTTTTCAGCAATCATATCTCTACTTTCTTCAGCAGCATCATGTCCAATTTCAGGATTAGCACCAGCTCCTAATCCTTTAGTTAACTTTTCACCTATCTGAAGAGTAATGCTAGCTTCTGAAGAAACCAAAGCCTGTGCATCAGTATTAATAGCCACAAATTCTACACCCTGTAAATCAGATTCAATCATACGGTTGATAGCATTATTACCACCACCGCCAACACCAACAACTTTTATATCAGCAAATTGTTCTGTTTCAGCACAAAATTCAAACATGATAAGCTACCTCCTCTATCAAATTAAAAGACATCTTCAAACCAACCTCTAACTCTATTTAATAAATTATTCATACCTTCTTTTTTCTGCCCCTTTTTTATAATAGGCTGTTCAGGTTCTTGTTCACTACCATAACAGACTAATCCTATTCCTGTAGCAAATATAGCTGTACTACCTTCAGATATATTCGCTTCTTGCTTGCCAACTTTATATATATTATTACTAGCAAAATCAGCTAGATCATCTGCTTTTTTAGGAATACCTCTCCTAACAGGTAATTCTAATTTATCAGAAGCTAATTCTGCAAGCCTTTTCATTAATGAAGCTCCACCAGTAATTACTATCCCAGCAGGTAATAGACCATCATACCCCGATTCCTTAATTTCTTGTTGAACTAAGGTAAACATTTCATCAACTCTAGGCTCTATAATTTCACAAAGTAATTTGCGAGAAACTTTTTTGAAGTCTTGTCCACTAGTAGTTAATACTTCTACCTCTTCATCTTCGCTCACCATATCTGCTGATGCATATCCATCACTAATTTTAATCTCCTCAGCAGTAGTAATCGGAGTTCGAAGACCTACTGCAATATCACTAGTAATATGATCTCCTCCTACTGGAAGAACAGACGTATACCAGATGCTACCATCCTTAAAGATAGCTACATCAGTAGTTCCTCCTCCAATATCAACTAAAACCACACCTAATTCTTTCTCACTATTAGATAAGACCGCTTGACTAGCTGCTAAAGGTTCTAAAACCACATCTTCAACATCTATACCTACTTTATGTACACTTTTAATTAAATTCTCAATTGAGGTTATAGAACCAGTAACTATGTGAGTTTCCACCTCTAATCTTACCCCTGACATTCCTAATGGATGTTTAATATTCTGACAGCCATCTATCACAAAGCCTCTCGGTAACACATGTAAGATCTTTCTTTCTGGAGGTATAGCTACAATCTGTGAAGCTTCAATTACTCTATCGATATCTTCTTGACTAATCTCTTTATCCTCACCTGTAATTGCAACTACTCCATGACTATTTATAGAAGAAATATGTGAACCAGCTATCCCTACATATACAGAGTCTACCTCAATCCCAGCCATTCTCTCTGCATTCATAATTGCTGTTTCTATTGAATTAACAGTGTCATCAATATCAACTACCACACCTTTTCTTAATCCAACGGAAGGACTAGTTCCTATCCCAATTATATCTAAAATTTCATCATTACTAACCTCAGCTATAATAGCACATATTTTTGTCGTACCGATATCTAAACCAGTTATAATTCTACGTTCTGTCACTAATTGTCCTCCTTTCTAAACCGACGACAGATATTAATTTAATTGATATATTTAAACATAACTTGTATGTCTTCCTTAAATTTGAAATTATTAATTCTCTTATGTGATATTTTCAACATAAACTACTAATTTCCTCTTTTTATAATAAATTTTATTAAAAAAATTCATTATTTTAGCTTAATTACCGGATTATTATAATATTTTAAATTAATATAATCAAATGATTTCCCTTTTTTATTTAGATCATCATATATTTGATTAAATAATTTGATCTTATATTCTACTCTAACAGGTTGTCCAAATTTAACTATACTAGAATTAGAAGATAAACTAAGATTACCATTCTCTTTTATCTTAATTTTATTGGCTAATTTAATAAATTCTCCATCTATTTTGCTTAAATATTGAAAGACCATCTTTAACTTTTTATCAACTTTCACCTTATTATTATTTTTCTTAATTGTAACCCCTTCTAAAATAGGACAATTAAGATCAGATGAATTTTGCACCTTAGATATAATCCACCCCTTCTTACTGATTAACAGATAACTATCATTTTCTAAAACAGCCACTAATGGTTCTCTTTCATCAACTACAATTCTTACCATTGAGGGAAAATGGCGTTTTAAAATCACTCCCTCTATTTGTGGTTTAACCATTAATCTTGAACTTATTTTATCAAAATCGAGTTGAAATATATTCTGGCCTTTATTTAATCTTGTAAATTTAATTACTTGTTTATTATTCAAAATTTTATTACCACTAACCTTTATTTCAGCTAAATCAAAAAAATTTGAATTTATGAAAGTTAACATAGATATAATAAAAACTAAACTCAAAGAAATTAAAAAATATTCCCTTCTTTGCAACTAACTCACTCCTTTAAATTAATGCATTTATGAAAGCATTAATATTTATTAATGAAGTGTTAAAGACGCAGAAGGTCCTGCGCCTTTATATTATCATCATTCTAAAGCATACTCTAAAATCTTAATTACTAACTCTGTAAATTCAATTCCTGCTGCCTTTGATGCTTGTGGTAACAAACTAGTCTCAGTCATACCAGGAATAGTATTTACTTCTAAAACATATGGCTTTCCGTTAGTAGAAAGTATTAAATCTACTCTAGCCATACCACAACATTTCAATTCTTTATATGCTTTATAAGCCATCTTTTCTGATTCTCTATAGACCTCTTCATCTATTTGAGCAGGAATAATAAATTCTGTCATCCCTTTTGTATATTTAGCTGTAAAATCATAAATTCCTTCTTTTGGTTTAATTTCTATTATTGGTAAAATCAAAAGCTCTTGATTACCTAAAACTCCAACCGTAATCTCTTTACCATCTATGTATTCCTCAATTAATATCTCAGTGTCATACTCAAAAGCTGTATCTATTGCATTAATTATATCTTCTGCTTTATCTACAATTGATAATCCTAAACTAGATCCTTCTAATGCAGGTTTTACTACTAAAGGTAACCCTAAATTATCTACCAACTTTTCAACTAAATTTTCATCTTTATTTTGCCAATTATTTTTATTTAAGACCTCAAATGTAGGAGTGCAGATTTCCTCTTGCTTAAATAGCTTTTTAGAAATTACTTTATCCATAGCCAGTGCACTGGCTAAAACTCCTGAACCAGTATAAGGAATATCTTCTATTTCAAATAAACCTTGTATTGTACCATCCTCCCCATATCTACCATGGAGGGCAATAAATGCTACATCTATTTCAGTTTCTTTTAGTATTTGGTGAAAATTATCAGCCTGTGGGTCTAATTGAATAACATCTATATTAGATGACTTTAAGGCTTTATAAATAGCCTTACCAGTCTTTAATGAAATCTCTCTTTCTGCTGACCTTCCACCACAGACTACAGCTACCTTTTCATCCATTAATTTTCTCCTCCTTACCCTTCTTATTAAACTGAGGTAGTACTCAACCGAGTAATCTGTCCTCCTAAGTTATTAATCTTACTCTCTAAGTTCTCATAACCGCGGTCAATATGATAAATACTATCTATTCTTGTCTCCCCTTTAGCTAATAATCCAGCTAAAACTAATGCAGCTCCTGCCCTTAAATCACTAGCTTCTACAACAGATCCTGATAATCTTTCGATACCATTTATAATAGCAGAACGACTCTCAATTCTTATATCAGCCCCCATTCTTCTTAATTCATCTGCATGCTTAAGGCGATTCTCAAATATAGTTTCAGTAACTACACTAGTCCCTTCAGCTACTGAAAGCATTGTCATGAATTGTGGCTGCATATCAGTTGCAAAACCAGGATAAGGTAATGTCTTAACATCAACAGCTTTCACCTTTGGAACTCCTGTGACTTTTATTTGATCTTGGTTATGCTTAACTTCAACTCCCGCCTCTATCAATTTAGCAATTATTGGTTCTACATGTTCTGGAATCACATTATTTAATAAAATATCACCATTAGTTATGGCAGCTGCTACCATAAATGTTCCAGTCTCAATCCGGTCAGGAATAACAGTATAATCAATTGATTCTAATTTTTGAACCCCTTTAATCTTAATCAAATCAGTTCCGGCTCCTCTAATTTGAGCTCCCATTCCATTTAAGAAGTTCTGTAAATCTATAATCTCTGGTTCCTTAGCAGCATTTCTAATTATTGTAGTGCCTTTAGCTTTAGTAGCTGCCATCATAATATTCTCAGTAGCACCCACACTTGGAAAATCAAGGTGAATATCAGCACCTACTAACTCATCAGCCTTACCTTCTAAATAACCGTGACCCTCAGTAAATTCAACTCCTAATGCTTTCAATCCTTTTATATGTAAATCAATTGGTCGCGGTCCAATGCTACAACCTCCTGGCTGAGAAATCCGCACTTCATTAAATCTAGCTAATAACGGTCCCATTAAAAAGATAGTTGCTCTCATCTTTCTCATTAAATATTCAGGGATTTCACAAGAGTCTATCAAACTAGAATCAACAGATATCACATCATTTTCTTGACTGACATCTGCTCCTAAAGTACCTAGTACTTCCTTCATTACTTTTACATCACGCAATAAAGGAATTTCACGAATCACATTTTTGCCTGAAGATAGTACTGTGCCTGCCAAGATGGGTAAAACAGCATTCTTAGCACCACTAATTTCCACTTCACCAATTAACCTATTACCTCCTTGAACTATAAAACTATCCACAAATGTCACCTCCTAATCTATAAAAATTTAACCTCTTTTTCTAATTCAATTCCATACTCTTTTGTAATTAAATTTTGAACTTTATTGATTAAATCTATTATATTTTGAGCAGTAGCATCTCCTGTATTCACAATAAAATTCGCGTGCTTTTCAGAAACTTTGGCACCACCAATCCGCATGCCTTTAGCACCAACTTCATCAATTAATCTTCCAGCATAGTCTGATTCAGGATTCTTAAATATGCAACCAGCATTAGGAAAATTGAGAGGTTGGCTACTCTTTCGTTTACTAATTAATTCTTTAATCTTGCTTTTAATCTCTTTCGGGTCTGCATGCTTCAATTTAAACTCTACCTCTATAATAATGCAATCTTCAACTTGAAATCTACTACTTCTATATTCAAATTTACATTCTTTTTGTGAAAATACTTTTAATTCTCCAGTAGATGAAATTATACGTACTTTCCTTACAATTTCACTCATATCATTAAGGCTACCAATTCCAGCATTCATAACAGTAGCTCCTCCTACTGTGGCAGGTAACCCAGCTGCAAACTCTAAACCACTTAATCCTTGCTGAGAAGCTCTTTTAGTTACTGTTGGTAGAATAGCACCAGCTCCAGCATAAATTATATCTTCGTCTATCTTAATATGATTTATATTTCCAGCTATTTTAATTACCACTCCAGAAAGACCATCATCATTTATCAGCAAATTTGTTCCATTTCCAATCGCAATATATTTAATATTTTGGCTATTTAAGTAACTTATAATTCTTTTTAAATCTTGAACATCCTGAGGAATAACTAAAACTTCAGCAGGTCCACCTACTCGAAACGATGTATGAAATTTTAACGGTTCATTTAATCTAGTTTCTCCTTTAACTATCTCTTGTAATTTATCCTTATGAATTACTTTCATAGTCTAAACCCCCATAGTTAATTCACTAGAATCTTCCAATTCAATCCCGACTTGAGCTGATGCTAACCTTTCACCTACTTTATAAATATTACCAGCCCCTAAAGTTAAGATTAAATCACCGGCTTCTGTCATGCTTTTAAGGTATTCATAAATCTCATCTAATTCAGAGATCAACCTTACCTTAGTAAAAGTTGATTCTTTAATTAAATCTACTAACTTTTCAGAATTAATCCCTGGAATTGGAGTTTCACCTGCCGAATAAATATCAGTAATAATTATTTCATCAGCGTCATTAAAAGCTTTACTAAACTCTTCTAATAAAAATTGAGTTCTAGTATACCTATGTGGTTGAAAAATAGCAATTATTCGATCAAAATTCATATTCTTAGTAGCCTTTAAAGTAGCTTTGATTTCTGTAGGATGATGAGCATAATCATCGACTATTACTGCCCCTCTATAACTCCCTTTCTTTTCAAACCTTCTACCTACTCCTATAAATTCTTCTAAAGCACTATTTATTTCTTCAAAATTTAACCCAATATGTAGACCAATACCAATAGTAGCTAAAGCATTAGTTAAATTATGTTCCCCTGGTACATTTAATTTTAACTTACCTAGTTTCTTGCCTTGATAATAAATTTTAGAAATTGATCCAAATTTCTTTAACTCAACATCTTTAGCAACTAAATTTGCTTCATCATTTAAACCATAAGTAATCAAATCATTATCTATTTCTTCTACTATCTCAATAATCTCCTCATCATCTAAACAGACTATTCCGGTTCCGGTTGCAGGTAGTTTATTTAAAAATTTAATAAAAGTATCCTTAATTGCTTCCTTAGACCCATAATAATCTAAATGATCTGCTTCAATATTAGTTACTACTCCAGTTTCTGGATCCATGAATAATAAAGATCCATCACTCTCATCAGCTTCTGTTATAAAATAATCTCCATTTCCTAATTTAGCATTTCCATTAATTAAATCTAATTCCCCTCCTATTAGAACTGTAGGATCTAAATTGTTTTTTTCTAAAACAGTCGTTAGCATAGAAGTTGTTGTTGTTTTACCATGAGTTCCAGAAATAGCTATTCCTTTTTGCCGTTTCATCAATTTAGCTACCATCTCTGCTCGTTTTAAGATAGGCAATCCTTTTTCTTTAGCTTCTAATAATTCAGGGTTATCTTCAGGAATTGCTGAAGAAAATACTACAATATCTACCTCTTCAATGTTTTCAGCACTATGACCGATATGAATTTGTGCACCTTTACTACGTAATTTAAAAATAATTTCTGAATCTTTAAGATCTGAACCGCTTACTTCATAATCTAGATCAATCAAAAGATTGGCAATTCCACTCATGCCAATCCCTCCAACTCCAATTAAGTGGATCCTATCTTTTCCTTCCATAATACCTATTTCACTCCTTTTTCTCCAAGCCATATGCTATAATATGCAGTTGCTTCATAAAATGTTAAACCATAACTTGTCCCAATCTATAATAAATCCTATTTAAATTAATTCTTCAACCAACCTCAATATATTCTCTACAGCTTCTGGCTTTCCCAATTTTTTACTGGCTTGTGCCATTGACTTTAATTTATCTTGGTCAAAAATCAAATTATTAACTTCTTTAACTAATTTTTCACCTGTTAACTCATCATCTAAAATCACTTTAGCTGCACCTCTTTTTTCTAAAGAACGAGCATTATGTTCTTGATGATTCTCAGCAGCATAAGGATAAGGAATTAAAATAGCAGGAATACCTCTAGCAGTTATTTCTGCTAAACCTGTAGCTCCTGCTCTAGAAATCACTAAATCTGCTGCTGCTAAACCGGCTGCCATATTATATAGATAAGACTTAATAATAATATTGCCCTTTTCCAATTCAGATATACCCAAAGTAGTAGCATCTTCTTTAACACGATGAAAATCATTCTTGCCAGTAATATGTAAAACTTGAATTTGTGAGTTTTTTTGAGCTAATTTATAAACAGCCTTCATAGCCTGATTAATACTCTTAGCCCCTCTACTACCTCCAAAAACTAATATTATTTTCTTTTCGATATCTAGACCTAATTCTTGACAACTTTCTTTTTTCTTAGCTTGAATAACCTCTTTGCGAATCGGATTTCCAGTCCAAATTAAATCAGTACTTACATTAAAATGTTCCTTAGCATCCTGACTACTTAATGCTACTTTATCTACTAATCTTGCCAATAATTTATTAGTCAATCCGGGATAGGCATTTTGCTCATGAATAATTGTCTTCTCTTTAAGTAAAGCCGCCACTAACATCACTGGACCACTAACATACCCTCCGGTTCCAATTACTATATTCGGTTGAAAAGAGGTAATTAGACTCCTAGCTTGCCAAACACCTACTCCACTTAAAAATAAGCTCTTTAAAATATCTAATGAAATCTTTCTTGGTAAACCTTTACTAGAAATAGTAGCTAATTCATAACCTACTTGCGGAACTATATCTGCTTCTAAACCGTCGGCATTACCGACAAATAAAATTTTAGCTTGCGAATATTTATCTTCAATACTTTTAGCAATAGCTAAACCAGGATAGATATGCCCTCCAGTTCCACCACCAGTAATAATTACCTTCATTAAATCACTCCTAAAAAATCTAAGAATATCGTGATATATTTAATAAAATTCCTACTCCTGATAACATAATTACTAAAGAAGAACCACCATAACTAATAAAAGGTAAAGTAATTCCTGTAACCGGCATCGAACCTGTAACAACCCCTATATTAATTATTGCTTGTATAGTAATCATAGTAGTAATTCCTACAGCCAATAAACTTCCAAATAAATCTGGAGCTTCAATAGCTATTTTTAAACCCCTCCAGGCAAATAAAAAGAATAAGAAAACTACTACCATAGCTCCAATAAATCCTAATTCTTCACCTATAATAGCAAATATAAAATCAGTACCTGGTTCCGGTAAATAAAAGAATTTCTGTCTACTCTGACCTATTCCTACTCCAAATAACCCGCCAGATCCTAAAGCATATAAAGATTGAATAATATGAAATCCTGAATCTAATGGATCACTCCACGGGTCTAAAAATGCCAATAACCTCTCTTTACGGTACGGTGCACTATATATTAAGTAAAATATCCCTGAAATTCCTGTTAAACCTAGACCAGCTAAGTATTCTAACTTTAATCCAGCTGCTATAAACATAATCATTATTGTTCCGCCAATTGTAGCTGCAGTACCTAAATCCGGTTGCATCAAAATCAGTCCACAAACTAATCCTAAAACTAATAAACCAGGGGCTAACCCTTGTAATTTATCTATTTTATGCTGTTTTGTAGACAAATATCTAGCCATATAAATTACCATGCTCAACTTTGCTATTTCTGAAGGTTGAACTCTAAGCATCCCTAAACCCAGCCATCTCTGTGAACCACCAACTACTGTTCCAATTATTAATACTAGAATTAATGAACCTAGAGTGACTAACAAACCTAATTGAGCTAACTGCTTATATAATTTATAATCTATAGTCATAAAGAAAATCATAGCTCCAATACCAATTACTGACCAGAGAAACTGTTTTTTAAGAAAATAGAAACTATCCCCATAGTCAGCATACGCTCGAATAGAGGTAGAACTAAAAACCATGATAATTCCAATTCCTAATAAAGTTATCATAGTAAAAAAGATTATGAAATCAGGCGCTTTTACCTTCTTCATTCTATTGCCTCCTTAAATCAAATACCGCCTTTTTAAACTTTTGACCCCTCTCTTTATAACTACTAAACATATCCCAACTTGCACACGCTGGTGATAAAAGAACTAAATCACCTGCAATACTTATATCCACAGCCACCTTTACTGCATCTTCAATAGTATTTATTCTTTTAATTGCATTAAAACCAAGGCTCTTCATAGATTGCTCAATTTCATCTGCTGTCTCCCCCAATAAAATTAATACCTTAACATTTTCAGCTACTTTGTCAGCAAATTCACTAAAATCTGATTTCTTATCCATACCTCCAGCAATCAATATTAAAGGTTCACTAAAAGTCTCTAAAGCTTTCATTGCTGACACAGGATTAGTAGCTTTAGAATCATTAACATACCTTACTTTATCTATAACCGCTACATCTTCTATACGGTGTTCAACTCCATTAAATTCTCTTACTACGTCCTTAATTATTTCCGGCTCAATATCGCTAAGTAAAGCTATAGAAATAGCTCCTAAAGCATTTTCTAAGTTATGGGGCCCTTTAATTCCAATCTCATCAACTTCAATAAATATCTCTTTTTCAGCAGTAAGATTATTAATTACTTCTCCATTTTCGATATAAAGCCCATATTCAACCTCTTCTTTTTGACTGAAATAGACTACAGTTCCATGAGTATCATCTGCTAATTCTCTAGTTACTGGGTCATCGTAATTGAGAATTGTATAATCTGTGCCCTGTTGATTACTAAAGATCTTCTTCTTAGCTTCTATATAATCTTCAAATGAACCATGTCTATCTAAATGGTCCGGAGTTAAGTTTAATATTAAACTAATCTTAGGTCTAAATTCTTCAATATTCTCCAGTTGAAAGGAACTTATTTCGGCTATAACTGCACCTTTTGATGATAAATTATTCACATCTCTAATCAAAGGTCTACCTATATTTCCACCAACTACTACTTCATCTTGAGTAGCATTAAATATTTCACCTGTTAAAGTAGTCGTTGTAGTTTTGCCATTAGTTCCTGTAATGGCCACAATTGGTGCTGCACAAAAATGATACGCTAATTCTATTGCACTAATAACCGGTATTCCTAACCGCTTAGCCTTCTGTAAAATTGAAATTTGACTAGGTACTCCCGGGCTAATTACTATCATATCTGTATTATTAATTGCTTTATCACTATGTCCGTCTAAATCATACTCTATTTCATAATCATTTAATTCCATTAATTCTTCTTTTAATTCTGTCTCAGATTTCACATCACTAACTACTACATTAGCTCCTTTATTAATTAAAAATTTAACTGTAGCTATTCCTGTTCTCTTACCTAAACCTAAAACTGTTACTTTTTTTTCTACTAAATCCATAAGTTGTTCAACCTACCTTTCCAACATTTAAACCCCTTGTAAACCTAATAAGCCAGCCAATGATAATATGGCAGCTAAAATCCAGAATCTGACTACTACCTTAGATTCTTGCCAACCTTTTAGCTCAAAATGATGGTGAAGTGGACTCATTCTAAAGACTCTCTTACCACCTGTTAATTTAAAGTAGACAACTTGAATCATTACTGATAAAGCCTCTATAACATAAACTCCACCAATAATTACTAAAGATAATTCAGTTTTGGTTAAAATAGCTACTACTGCTATGGCTCCTCCTAAGGCTAGTGAGCCTGTATCCCCCATGAAAACCTGAGCAGGATGACTATTAAACCAAGCAAATCCTAAACAAGCCCCTACAATAGCTGCAGTAAAAATAGCTAATTCATATTGGTTAAAGATAATAAGACTAATCACTGTATAAGTAATAGCCACTATAATCGTCACTCCAGCTGCTAAACCATCTAACCCATCTGTTAAATTAACAGCATTAGAAGTTCCAATCACCACTATTATTACAGAAGGAATAAAATAGATTCCTAAATCTATAGTCCCTCCTAAATAAGGAATTATAATCTCTGAACCAATATTTAAATTATATAATACATTATATCCTAATAAACCCCCAATTAGAATCTGTCCTAACAACTTTTGTTTTGCCTTTAAACCCAAAGAACGATTTGCTATAATCTTAATGGAATCATCTAATAAACCTAAAAAACCATAACTTAAAGTTACAAATAAAGCCCAAAATAATTTAGAAGTCATATCCGCAAATAATAAAACTGCTACCACAATAGAAATAAGAATTATAACTCCACCCATGGTAGGAGTTCCACTTTTCTCTAAATGTTTTTCAGGTCCTACTTCCCTAATATTTTGACCAAATTTTAATTTACGTAGTAATTTTATCATTATCGGTCCAATTAATAATGTAATAGCAAAGGCAGCTGTAGCTGCATATATTAAGTCAACCATTGTTCTAGCCCCTCCTTCAACCTTCCAACAAAGCCTCTTCTATTTCCTCTAACTTCATTCCTCTAGAGCCTTTAAGTAAAATTGTATCACTTGTATCAACTAACTGCAATAGCTGGTCAATAATTTCTTGATTAGTACTATAACTAAATACATATTCTTCAGCTAATCCTAATTGCTTAGCTTCCTCACCTATTAGAGCAGAAAGTTCTCCTACAGTTAATAAATAGTCTATATTATTATCTACAACTATTTTAGCTATTCGTCTATGTGCTATTTCTGCTATAGAACCTAACTCTAACATATCACCTAAAACAGCAATTAACCTTCCTTTTTTATTACCAATATTTACTAATAGATTTAATCCTGCCTCCATAGAGGTTGGGTTAGCATTATAGGCATCATTGATTATAGTAATTCCCGAGTCTAACTCTGTTATATCTCCTCGCATTTTAGTTAAATTTGGTTGGGCTAATCCACTTTTTAATTCATCTATACTTAAACCTAGTTCTAATCCAACACCAATAGCCGCTAATGAATTATATACATTATATTCACCTGGCAATGGTAACCTTACTTCAAACTTCCTACTCTGTTGATTTACTATAAAACTTAACCCATCTGCCCCTAAGTTTTCAATCTTTATAGCTTCTAAATCATTATCATTACCACAACCATAATATACTATCTCTGCTTCAGCTTTATTTGCCATCATTCTAATATAATCATCATCGCCATTCAATAGAGCCTTACCTTCAGGGGGTAAACTCATGACCAATTCACTTTTAGCTCTTGCTATATTTTCTTGACTACCTAGTGTTTCTAAGTGAGTCACGCCAACATTAGTAATGACCCCTATTTCAGGTTGAGCTATCTGGCACAAATATTCTATTTCACCTAATCCTCTCATTGCTAATTCAACAACTACTACTTCATAACTAGAATCTAATCTAAATAAAGTTAAAGGCAACCCAAACTCATTATTGTAGTTGCCTTCAGTCTTTAAAGTCTTAAATTTGACCTCCAAAACAGAAGCTATTAAGTCTTTAGTTGTTGTTTTACCTGTACTTCCTGTCACTCCAATAACAGGAATATCAAACAAACTACGATAATACTTTGCCAAGTCTTGTAAAGCTTTACTAGTATCTTCTACTTTGATTACTAAGATATTAGAGTCAATACTATATTCACTAATTTCGTTAATCTCTATAACTACTCCTATTGCTCCTGCTGCTAATGCATCATTTATGAAATTATGTCCATCAAACCTCTCTCCTTTAATAGCAAAAAATAATGCTCCTTTATCAATAGTTCTAGAGTCAATTGACACCTCATCAATTTTAGTTTCCAAACTTCCATTAATTAATTCGCCATCTATTTCGGATATAAATTCTTTAACTTTAATTGGTTCCATACTATTCACCTCTATTTTTATCTAAAGCTTCTCTAGCAACTTGGCGGTCATCAAAGGAAATAGTCTTATCTTTTAAAATTTGATATGTTTCATGACCTTTTCCCACTATAAATACTAAATCACCAGTTCTAGCAGTCTCGATTCCATAATTAATAGCTTCAGCTCTATCTTGAATAATCACGTAATCTTCCTCTACCTTTTTATTAATTTCTTTTACTCCTAATTCAATATCATTAATAATATCTTCTGGTTCTTCACTACGCGGATTATCAGAAGTAATAATTGAAAAGTCAGCTAATCTTGTGGCCACCTGTCCCATTATCGGTCGCTTACTTTTATCTCGATCTCCACCACATCCAAATACTACTATGACTCTACCTTCCACAAAGTCTTCAGCCGTTTCTAAAATATTCTGCAAACTATCAGGAGTATGAGCATAATCTACAATCACTCCGAAATCCTGGCCTTCATCTACAATTTCAAACCTACCTGCTACTCCTTGTACTTCTTCTAACCCTTGTTGAATATCATCTAAAGTAATATTTAAGCTTATTCCAGCTCCTAAAGCAGCCAAAGTATTATAAACGTTAAATAATCCTGTTAGATTTAAATCTAAATTAACTTTTTCTTCAAAAGCTTCCGCCAAGAAATTAACTCCTATGGGACTAATAGTAATATCTTTAGCCTTCAAATTGGCATCCTTTTCAATGCTATAAGTAATAACTGAGCCATTACTAGCAGATAAAATCTTATCACTATTAGGATCATCTATATTAATAATAGCCGTTTTATCTTCGTCATCTAATCCTGTAAATAATTTTGCTTTAGCATTTAGATAATCATTAAATGAATCATGAAAATCTAAGTGATCTTGAGTAATATTAGTAAAAATTGCAACATCAAAATCTATCTTATCAACCCGATTTAAAGCCAAAGCATGAGAGGACACCTCCATAACTACATGAGTAACATCTTCCTCTACCATTCTTGCAAAAAATGCTTGTAAATCTAAAG
This sequence comes from Selenihalanaerobacter shriftii, assembly GCF_900167185.1. Classification (NCBI taxonomy): domain Bacteria; kingdom Bacillati; phylum Bacillota; class Clostridia; order Halanaerobiales; family Halobacteroidaceae; genus Selenihalanaerobacter; species Selenihalanaerobacter shriftii. The sequence goes on along the minus strand of NZ_FUWM01000005.1, from coordinate 12,529 downwards.
ATTCAGGCGTAGTTCTTTGAGATTTAAATTTTTCATCATCAATTTTATTCTTTATAGTACCGATTAATCCTACTTTATGACCAGCAGTTTTTAAAATCGATTCAGTCAAATATGTAGTAGTTGTCTTTCCATTTGTTCCAGTTACACCAATCACTTTTAATTTTTGAGATGGATAATCATAAAAAGCTGAGCTTATCATTGCTAACCCTTGACGTGTATCTCTAATCATAATGACTGTTATCTCATTACATTCATTTAATTCTACCTCTTTTTCAACTAAAACAGCTGTAGCCCCAGCCTCAATGGCCTCATTTATATAATCATGACCATCATGAGTAAATCCACTAATACATACAAATAAATTATCAGCTTCAACTTCTCTAGAATCATACTCAATTCCTGTAATTTCTCTATCCACACTTCCTTGTAACACCTTATAATCTAATTCAGTAATTATTCTACTTAACTCTTTCATCTACCTCTCCTCCTTATGCCGCTTACTATATATTATTTTACAATTGATTAAAAATATTCCTATTTAATCTAATTCAACTTCTATTGTACTTCCTGCCTCAACTCTAAAGCCAGCAGTTGGCTTCTGAAAGATAACTTTTCCATTTCCTTGCCAATCTAATTTTAAGCCTAATTTAGCTAATAAATTTTGAGCATCATTCAACGACCTTCCTTCTAAATTAGGTACAGTTACTTTATAACGACCTTTAGTGCTTAATCCATCAGAAGAGAATAAAATTACTGTAGTTCCTACATCTACTTTAACACCGGGCTTAGGAACCTGATCTAATATTTTCTCCCCATTTCCTTCTAATTTAAAATTTAATCCTAACTTTCTTAACCGCATATCTACTTCATTTAAAGGATGATTAATTAAATTAGGTACTCTTACTTTTCGAACCTCTTCCTCTTCTTTTTCGTCTTCTCCACTACCTTTATTAGGAGGAATCTCTAAGTAACGCACCACATCCTTTACTATATTATGAAACATAGGAGCAGCTACTTGCGAACCATAATAAGGATAACTAGTAACTCCTTTCATTACCACTAATACTACCAATTCTGGATTTCCAACTGGCAATATCCCTACAAAAGAAGAATCATAAGACTGAACACCATAATGTTTAGCAGTACCTGTCTTTCCTCCAATTCTATACCCTTCAACTTGAGCATTCTTACCTGAACCATCAGTTACTACTCCTTCTAATAATTTCCGCACAGTCTGAGCCGTTTCCTTAGAAATTACTTGTCTGATTAACTCAGGTTTAAATTCTTTAATTATTCTTCCTTGTTCATTCTCTATCTTCTCTACTAAATGCGGTTTTAGAAGTTTCCCACCATTAGCTACAGCAGAAATAGCTGTAACTAATTGAATCGGAGTTACAGATATACCATGACCAAAAGACATAGTAGCCAATTCCACTGGTCCTATATCATCATAACTGTAAACTAATCCATTAGCTTCACCTGGCAGTCTGATATCAGTATCTTGACCAAAACCAAAAGCTTTAACATATTTATAAAAATCCTTTTTTCCTACACGCTGACCGACTTGAACAAATCCTGGATTACATGAGTTAGCCACAACTTCAGCAAAAGTTTGTTTCCCATGTCCACCGCTTTTCCAGCATCTAATTACTTCCCCGCTTACTTTAATATAACCTGGATCAAAGAAATTATCTTTAGGATTTACTACCCCTTCTTCTAATCCAGCAGACATAGTAACAATTTTAAAAGTTGACCCTGGTTCATATGTATCAGAAATAGCACTATTTCTCCATAGACCGGGTGAATACTGTGCAAAGTGATTAGGATTATATGTAGGTCTATTTGCTAATGCTAGAATCTCTCCACTTTGCGGATCCATTACAATAATAGTACCGCCTTTAGCCTCATTAACTTGTAAAGATTTTTTTAACTCTCTTTCCACAATATATTGAATAACATGATCTATAGTTAAATAAATGTTATTCCCATTTTTTGGATCTAAATACTCTTCAACTCCCTCAGGAATTTGTTGTCCAGTTGCATCTTTCTCTATCATGATCCTACCTGGTTTCCCTCTTAAAATTTGATCATAAGATAACTCTATACCATTTAAACCTTGACTATCAATTCCAGCAAAACCTAAAATATGAGATGCTAAACTATCTTTTGGATAAAACCTTTTACTTTCTTCTGTAAATGTAATCCCTGATAAGTCTAAAGATTTAATCTTTGCTGTTTCTTCCTTTGATATTTTCCGTTCCAAATAAACTGCGTATGCTTTTTTAGTAATTCTTTTATAAATTTTCTCTCGGTCCATCTCTAAAATTAAGGATAATTTCTCAGCAACTTGATTTGGATTCTCAATTTCAGAAGGTACAGCAACTACAGTATCAGCACTTCCGCTAATTGCTAATTCTTCACCGTTTCTATCATAAATAAATCCTCGTCTGGGTTCTACCTTCAATTTACGTAATCTTTGATCTAAAGCTCTAGATTGATAAAAATCATTATCAAAAAGTTGAATCCAACCTAAACGTAAAATAATCATAGACATAAATAAAACTACAATAAGAAAAAGCCAAAAAATCCTTTTTCTTATTTGTAGTTTAGATTTACCCATATTAATCCCCCTTTAGAATAATTATTCAGGGGCTATAAAGTTAATATTACGCCCTTATTTATTCATTATTTAATGTTCCAGCCTCCACTTGACTAAAGCCTTGCAACCAAGTAGACACTTTCTCTCCTAACTTACTAATTTCAACTAATCTATCATTTAAATGTAAATCCTGATTCTGTTTTAAAGATGTTCCATTCTTAGAATTCATAGAAATATATTTTACTTGCTTAGGTTCTACCATTCCTAATTCAACCTTAGCTATATTCTCTATTCGGTCCAATGATTTATATTGAGATAAATTTAATTTTAATTTTTGCTTCTCTTCCTCTAAATCTTTAATTTTGCTTTGAACTTGATTCATTTGTAAATTAATTTTATTCATCTCTACATATTTATTAATATATAGAATTCCAAAAATCACTATAATTAAAATTATTAAAGCATAACCACTCATAAATAGTAAAGTATTACTATTATTCTTCTGTTTATTAGATCTTTGCTTTCTTACTCTCTTTTTTTTAGTATTTCTATCTTTCCTAGCAGTAGAATTAAGTCTCTTATAATCTTTTACTTCCTTCTTTTTATCTACTACTATCAATTTATTCACCTACCTCTCATTTTAGAACTAAATTAGAGTTTTTCTATTACTCTTAATTTAGCACTTCTAGCTCTCGGATTTGTGTCTATTTCAGCTTGTGTTGCATCTATAGGTCTTCTAGTAATAACTTTCACTTGCTTCTCCTTATCACAAGCACATACTGGAAAATCTGGAGGGCAAACACATCCTCGAGCTAACTCTCTAAATTTATGTTTCACTATCCTATCTTCTAAAGAATGAAAAGTAATAATCGCAACTCTACCACCTGTTTTAAGAGTAGGTATAATATCTTCTATAGTTTCAGATATAATGTCTAATTCATCGTTAACAGCAATTCTTAATGCTTGAAATGTACGCCTAGCTGGATGTGGTCCGTGTCGCCTAGCACTAGCAGGAATTGCAGCTTTAATAGTCTGTATTAACTCTGTAGTTAGCTCAAAAGGCTTGTCCTTTCGAATTTCAACTATAAACTCTGCTATTCTACTAGCCCACCTTTCTTCTCCATATTCAGTAATTATTTTAGTTAACTCCGCTTTAGATAACTTATTCAATAAATCTGCTGCAGTTATAGACTGTCTTTGGTCCATGCGCATATCTAAAGGTGCTTCATGTTGATAGCTAAATCCCCTTTCAGGAGTGTCAATTTGGTGTGACGAGAAACCTAGATCAAATAAATAACCATCAACATTTTCTATCTCTAATCTATCTAAAATCATTCTTATATTCTTATAATTATCTCTTATTAGTTCTACTTTACATTCGGCTTCAACTAACTTATTTTCTGCGGCCTTAATAGCAGCTATATCTTGATCAACACCTATTAAAGTCCCTTCTAAACCTATTCTTTTAGCAATCTCACTAGCATGTCCAGCCCCACCTAAAGTACAATCAACATAAACCCCACCTTCTTTACACTTTAAGTTCTCAATAGTTTCATTAAATAAAACTGGTATATGTTTAAAATCCATTCTATATCACCTATTCATATATATTTAATAAGACAATTTTATCTAATTAATATGTTTATAACTGATTAAATTCCTAATTCTTCTATAGTTTCTGCAATATCTTCATATGACTCCTCAGCCTCACTTAAATAAGAATCCCATTTCTGTTTGCTCCACAATTCTACTCTATTTGACACACCAATAATTACAGTTTCTTTTTCCAATTGAGCATAATTCCTTAAATTAGAGGGGATAGAAATTCTACCTTGCTTATCCAACTGACATTCAGTAGCTCCAGAAAAGAAAAACCTTACAAAAGCTCTAGCATCTTTTCTAGTTAAGGGTAAAGATTTTAATTTTTGCTCTAAAATTTTCCACTCATCCATAGGATAAATAAAGAGACAATCATCTAAACCTCGAGTCGCTACAAATTCATCTCCCAACTCTTTTCGAAATTTAGCTGGGATAATCACTCTTCCTTTTCCATCCATGGAATGTATATATTCACCCATTAACATAATAAATCCCCACTTCTATAATTAATTAACCACTAACTCTCCCTAACACCACCACATCTCCCCACTATCTACCACTGTACTTTATTTATTCTACATTCAAAATAAAAATCCTTTAATACTATTGAAAAAAATTGTTATAAACTAGGTTATAACTTATTTAAAGTAAATGAAGTAATTGTTTTACATAATTCGACTCTTAATTAAAAGCAAAATCAAAATATCTTCTCAATAGAATCAACCATATTTTTTAACTTAGAGTAACTTTTTATATAATAAAAAAATTAAATCTAACATAATAATTCAATAAAAGAATAATTTATATTATTTTAAAACTAATTATAGCTATCTATTCACTATTTTAAATTTTATACATACAATGATTAGTAAGTTAACATATAGGAGGGGAAAAAATGAAAATTGATTTTTTCTTTGCATGGTCAAAGAATGAAGATGATGATTTAAAGACTTGGGGTGGAGGATTTAAATTACCTATTTTTCTTAGATGGATTAAAGTCTTATTTAAAAATAAATAAAATTACGCCTAAATTTATTTTAAATTAAAAGAAACCGATCAACCTCATTACAAGAATTGATCGGTTTTATCTTTTATTGTTATAATTTAATTAATAAAGGCACCAATATGGGGACTAAAGAAGATAAAATAACACCATTTACAAATGCAATTACTCCTATTTCTGAATTCGAACTCTTAACTATTAAAGGTAAAGTAGTATCCATGGTCGTAGCTCCCCCAGGAGCAATCAAGGAAATCTTTCCTTCAGTCTTAGCTAATATTGGAATTAATATAATTGCTAATAATTCCCGAAAAACATTGGTTAAAAAAGCTAAACTCCCTACTTGTACATCATAAGCCTTAGTTATCAGTACCCCGGACAAGCTATACCAGCCAAATCCTGCTCCAATCGCACTAGATTCATTAAACGGTAATTGCAAGATCAACCCACTCAAAATAGCACCTAATATACTTCCTGCAGCAACCATTAGAGGAACCGTAATGATTTTCCAACCAATTTGCTTGACTTTAGCAATCACATCTTTATTTCTTCCAATATCTATTCCAATACCTAATAGTAAAATTGCTAAAAAATAAGTAGTAACTTGACCTAAACTATTAGCCATTTCTGGTGCCACAATAAATTTCCCAACTAATACGCCACTAATTATTGAAATTAATATTGCTATAATCATCCTCTTCTCTCCTGCTCCTTTCTAAAGTTTCCTACTAGCATCTCTAATAATTTAATTAAACCTAAACTACCTAATATACTTCCTAAAGCTAAAACAATAGCTTGAAAACCTAATTTATCTAAATTTGCTATTACTTTATCATTTAATCCTATTTCAACTCCCATACTGAATAGTAATAGAATCAAACCTCCAGTAATTAAATTGTCGGTTAAACTTGAAAACCTTTCAGGAATTATTTCTAAATAACCTATAGTTAAACCTAATAATAAAAACCAAATTATTACTGACATCTGTTACACTCCTATCTATTCTAATGTTAAAATTACTAAAGTAGTCACTTTTTCGCTAGTTATTACTCTTAAGAAACTCTTTTAATTTAAAATATAATGAATCATCAGTTAACATTTCTTTGATACCTTGATTAAAAACAGTAACCCGTTGACGATAATTACTGAAATACTTTTCTAAAATCTCCTGTGCATTAGGACAAATTAAGTAAATATGTAGTTTGGGATTATCTTTAAGTCCATCTAATACCCGCTGTCTAATTAAAGCATCACAAAAACTATAACCTATACTAATTAATAATCTCTTTTCTAATAACTCCAGGTCAAAATACTTTAATAGTCGTTGAAAAGGTTCTTGTTTGTTCTCTTCTGGATAGACTAACATATTAGATAGTTCTGAACCTAAAAAATACTTCAACTCTCCTTCATAATTAATGATAGGAATTTTTAAACTCTTTCCCTCTTGAGTTCGATGCCAAATAATTGAACCATGTAACTTATATAACCTTAAATCATATTTTCGATCATTTTCTAATAATTTAGGCTCCCAAGTAAAATTAAATCCATCAGTATATTTTAACCTATATAGTTCACATAAAATCTCAATAATTAAATCATAATTTAAAGTGAATATTTGTAAAGCATCTGCTTCATGGATAAACTTAATCAAAGGTAATATATATTCTATATTTCTTTCTTTAGTAACACATTCTTCTCTAATTAGCCCTTTTAATTTCTTAATCATTGGTCCAACTAAATCTAAATTATTTTCAATACCATCCTTAAAACCACAAAAGAAAGACTGAATTGGTTCTTTATCTACTCTATTAATTAAATTTAAAATTCTAAGTATAGATTCTAAATTAAATGAATTCTCATCATCTCTATGTCTATCAAGCACTGTCTCTAACTGATTTATGAATTCTAATTCCTCTTGAGTTAAAATTTCTAAAAATAACTCATATAGTTGATTCATAGTTGGTATGCCAGCTGGTACAGAAGCTCCAGCTCCTAGCAAAAAACAATATTCTGTAGTCATGATTATACACCCTACTTTAAAGTTTGTTAGTACTAATAGGATGTGTATTAAATAATAACTCTATACTTATAAATTAGAATACCCCTAACTTTATTAAGGTTAGGGGTTATCTACAATTAATCTTCTTCCAGTAATCTTTTGACTCGTTTTAGATTTGTTCTAGCTTTAGTATAGTTATTATTAATATCTAAAGCCTTTTGATATGCTTCTGTTGCCTTGTCTAAATTATCAGTATTTTCATAGGCTATCCCTAAATTATTATATAAATAAGGTACTGTTGGCCTTAATTTTGTTGCTTCCTTTAACACAGGAATTGCTTTTTTATATTCTCCCGTCTGAATATAAGCATATCCTAAATTATTTAAAATATAGTAATTCTCATCATCTAACTTAGCTGCTTGCTGTAAACTATTGATAGCTTCTTGTAAATTTCCTTGATTCATATAAGCTCGACCAAGTACATTATAAGCATCACCATCTTCTTTTTTAACATTTATAGCCATTTTAGTAATTTCAATAGCTTGTCCTAGTTTATTTCTTTTTAAATAAGCCCTACCTAAATTAACCATTACTCTATAATGCTCAGGATTAATCTGATGTGCTTTTTTAAACTGAGTCTCAGCAAATTTATATTGTTCTAATCGATAATAAGTTAATCCTAACACATAATGAGGATACATTAAGTCTGGATTATCAGAAATAGCTGCTACTAATTTAGGTACAGCTACTTGATAATTACCTTTTCTAAAAGCCTTCAATCCTGCTTGATAATTATCATTGGAACCACTAGCCCAAAGCAAGCCACTAGAAAGTAACATGATAGATAATACTAAACTAATTATAATCAAATCTCGTCTCTTTTTCTGTTTCACTTATAAATCACCACCTAGATTTTATTAGTACTACTTCTTCTTTCATACTATTCTATCTAAGTCAATAAATCCCCTGCAAAAAGACAAAATTATCATTCTTTTATCGGCAGCCAGACTTTAAATTCTGTTCCTTCTCCAAGCTCACTATCAACAGTAATTATACCATTTTGAGATTCAATCAATTCTTTAACTATAGCTAATCCAATCCCTGTACCACCAGTCTCCCTAGTTCTTGATTCATCAACTCGATAAAACCTTTCAAAAATATAAGGCAATTCCTCTTTAGAAATACCAATTCCTGTATCTCGAACTGTAATTAAAGCTTTATCTTCTTGCTTCTTTAAATTAACCGACACTTTTCCACCAGAATTAGTATACTTATAAGCATTAGAAATCAAATTCCGAATAATTTTATTTAAAGCCTTTTTATCGAACTCCAATTTAATATCTTCATTTGGTAAAGTTAAATTTAAATCAATATCTTTATCAGTAAATAATTTTGACAGTCCATTAATTCGACTTTGAACAAATTTCTTAAGATTAATTAATTCTGCTTTAAAATTAGGCTTTCCACCTTCAGCTATGGCTAATTCTTGTAGATCACTTACTAAACCTACTAACCTTAATACTTCTTCATGAATAGAATTTAAATTACCTTCATCAATTGACATTACTCCATCTTGAAATGCTTCAATATAACTTTGAATAGTAGTTAATGGAGTACGTAATTCATGCGCAACATCAGCAGTTAATTTCTTGCGTAATATTTCTAATTTTTGTAGCTTTGTAGCCAGTTGATTAACTTGTTCACCTAAAACTCCTATTTCATCCTTAGAAGTAACTTCTACTCTTTGGCTTAAATCTCCTTCTCCCATAGCTTGAGCAACTTCAGTCATCTCTCGTACAGGTTTAGTAATCCTCTTAGAAATAAAGAAACTTATTACTAAAGCAACTAATCCAGCTATGACTCCAGCAATTATTATTGAACGATTAATAGTCTTTCTAAACAACATATCTTGTTTACTCCATAAACCTTCATGTTCTAAAGGAGTAATGTGAGCATATCCAACTACGTTAGAGTCGACTTTAACTGGTAGTTTGACAGTTCGAGAGGATTCTGATTCAGAATTAGGTTCAAAACGTGATTGACGCTGATTATTACCTCGCCTTCTTCTATCATTTCTCATCATACCTCCACCCATCATACCTTCACCCATCATACCCATCGGTCTACATTCTTTAGAATCAAAAACACCTCTACCATTATTAGTAACTTCTACTCTACGCCCAGTCATCATTTCTAAATGCCTTAACTGACTTTCAACATTGTTCCAATTTCCTTGTCGCCTATAAATGCTTTCTAAAGAATCAATAATTCTTTGATTTTTAATTTCTTCATTATTCATAACGTAATCTTTAAATCTATTATTAAGTGCAATATTAATAATTCCTCCAACTAGAACAATTGTTGAAAGAGTTACAATTAAAAAAACTGCGGCTAATTTTACATATAATTTAACCCTCATCTTCCAGCACCTCAAATTTATAACCAACTCCATAGACAGTCTTAATATATTGATCAGACGTAATATCTAATTTCCGTCTTAAATTCTTAACATGAGCATCTATAGTTCGATCATAACCATCGTAATTATACCCTTGAACTAATTGAGTCAACTGTGAACGTGAGTATACTTGACCAGGATTCTGAACTAAAATCTTTAATAATTTAAATTCAGTAGCTGTTACATCAACAGATTCACCATTAAATTTAACAACATGTTTTAACGTATCAATAACTAATTTATCATTTCCACTCTTAAAACTTAAAATTTCTGCTGTTGACTCTTTTCTATCACTGGTACGTCTTAAAATAGCTCTAGCTCTAGCAACTAATTCACGAGGGCTAAATGGTTTTATTAGATAATCATCTGCACCTATGTTCAGACCATTAATTCTGTCATCTTCAGTAGTTTTAGCCGTTAACATTAAAATAGGTAGGTCAGATTTAGATCTAATCCTTTTACAAACTTCTTCTCCTGATAATTTAGGTAACATTAAATCAAGCACTACTAAGTCTAATTCTTCATTATTAGTAATTTCTAGTGCTTCTTTACCATCATAAGCAACTAAGACCTCATACCCTTTTTGTTGTAAATATGATTTTACTACTTTGGTAATCTTCTCTTCATCATCAACAACTAGAATTTTTGGTTTACTCATTATTAATCCCCCCAGATATTTATCTACTAATCATATATGCCATTGAATCTATATACTATACTGTAATTATACCAAAATTAAGTATCACTCTCTAATTTTATTAGAAATTTTTCATCATAATTTAATTATATACAATCAATATGAATAAATAATGAAATTTAATAATAAAAAAAGCCTTTAACACTTAAAAGTGTTAAAGGCCTATCTATAAAAGAAAATTAATTTCAAATTTATGGGGTGAGTGATGGGATTTGAACCCACGGCCTCAGGAGCCACAATCCTGCGCTCTAACCAACTGAGCTACACCCACCATATTCTGTTATGAAAAATGGCGCGCCTGGGAGGATTCGAACCCCCGACTCATGGATTAGAAGTCCATTGCTCTATCCACCTGAGCTACAGGCGCAAATAAAATGGAGCGGGAAATCGGACTCGAACCGACGACACCCAGCTTGGAAGGCTGGTGCTCTAGCCAACTGAGCTATTCCCGCATGATAAAATATAAATGGTGCGAAGGGCGGGAGTCGAACCCGCACGGGATAAACCCACTAGATCCTAAATCTAGCGTGTCTGCCAGTTCCACCACCTTCGCATAAAAAATGGTGGCAAGACCCGGATTCGAACCGGGGACACGAGGATTTTCAATCCACTGCTCTACCGACTGAGCTATCTCGCCATATCTGGTTGCGGGGGTCGGATTCGAACCGACGACCTCCGGGTTATGAGCCCGACGAGCTACCGTACTGCTCTACCCCGCGTTAATAATATTAATGGTGAGCCATGGAGGAGTCGAACCTCCGACACCCTGATTAAAAGTCAGGTGCTCTGCCAGCTGAGCTAATGGCCCATATTGTAAATGGAGCTGACGATCGGACTTGAACCGATGACCTGCTGATTACAAGTCAGCTGCTCTCCCAACTGAGCTACGTCAGCACATAAAGTTTACAATGTCAGTTATCAGTGTCAGTAATATACTAATGCTATCAAATCAAGAATTTCAGCTATCACACTTTATTAGTAAACATAACTCTGACAGTCAGCCTTGTTTTCTAGGCTGAGTGATTGTTTGATGGCGGGGATGACGGGATTTGAACCCGCGACCTCCGGCGTGACAGGCCGGTGTTGTGGACCAGCTCTACTACATCCCCACATAAATGGTGGGCGAAACAGGACTTGAACCTGTGACCCCCTGCTTGTAAGGCAGGTGCTCTCCCAACTGAGCTATTCGCCCATATTCAGTTTGCAGTGTCTGTTCTTAATGTTTTAACTGTCAACTGTAATCTGTTAACTGTCAACTATTAAAAGTGGCATCCCTACAGGTTTTAGAAAACAAAACCTTTCGTGAATAACCTGCATACTATTATGGCATCCCCAAGGGGATTCGAACCCCTGCCGCCAGGATGAAAACCTGGTATCCTAGGCCACTAGACGATGGGGACATTCATTAAATGGCTCCCCGAGTAGGACTCGAACCTACGGCTCGATGGTTAACAGCCATCTGCTCTACCAACTGAGCTATCGGGGAATATATTAAATATTAAAGTTCCGGCAGTGACCTACTCTCTCACAAGGCTACCCTTGCAATACCATCAGCGCTGGAGGACTTAACTGCTGTGTTCGAAATGGGAACAGGTGTTACCCCTCCGCAATTACCACCGAAAATTTATTTACTTTTATTATCTAAAATTTATCAGCAACATCTAATAATATAACATCTTTTATAATGTTTGTCAAGAAGTTTTCTTACTTAATAAGAACTTTCTTACTTAGTAAAAAGATTTCTTGTTAAACAAAACGACTTCTTCAAAAACAAAAGATAATCACAAACTTTATTACAACACTTAATAATATACCATCTATTTAGTAACTTGTCAAGAAAAAACTATACTTTCAAAACTGCACAATGATATTTGTATTTGTTTTGTCTAGATCAAATCCTCGATCTATTAGTACCAGTCAGCTAAAGATATTGCTATCTGTACACCTCTGGCCTATCTACCTGATAGTCTTTCAGGGATCTTACTAGAATTACTCTATGGGAAACCTTATCTTGGGATTTGCTTCGCGCTTAGATGCTTTCAGCGCTTATCTTCTCTGTACTTAGCTACCCAGCTCTGCCTTTGGCAAGACAACTGGTGCACCAGAGGTACATCCATCCCGGTCCTCTCGTACTAGGGACAGCTTCTCTCAAGTTTCCTACGCCCACGACGGATAGG